>CAZYHO010000344.1:0-5608 GCA_964647495.1 uncultured Akkermansia sp.
GCCGGGAGAAACAGAGCCCCGCCCAGCCCGGGTCGTGCCCGAAACCAGGCACGGAACACCCCCGCATCGCACGCCGCCAGGTCCGATGCCCACGGGCACCGCGATCATCATCAACTCATTGATGGTCTATGGGTGAACGCGCCGTCCGCGCACCACAACAGAGGGAGCCGGCGGGCAAAAGACCACCAATTTGAAGGAGTAAACCCTCCACGCGGCACACATGCCGGCCCCTGATTGCCCCCGGCACCCCCGGCAAATCCCCGCCGCCCGATGGTGGACGCCCTGCGCCGCCGCCACGCCCATCGATCGCGCCCGGAAAACGCGTGCCCACTCGTATAGTTCGACTGTCGCTCTGCGAGCCGAACCCCCGCAATTCGTCTGTCGCCCTATGCACAGAAGCTGTTCAAATGGGCGGTATCCAGTTTTGATCGCGCATACGGTGACAGGTCCGCTGTGGGGGTTCAGCCATAGGGTGACAAACGCACTGTGCGGGCTCCGCCATAGGGAGACAGGTCCACTGCGGGGCTCCCTCCCGTCCTGTTCGAAATTTTTTTGATCCACGTGATACTCGCTGCCGCGAAACAACGCATGAAGGGGAGGCGGGAGTCCACACGATTCAATCAACCCGCCATCACGACTATGAAGTCTACACCCTGTCCAATCACCTCCCGTCCTCCGACCCGGCACACCCGGCACGACTGGCACACCTGGGCCGCGAGGCGAAAGCGATCCGCTCCGGCCCTGCTGCTGCTGGCTGCCGTACTTGCTTTGGCGCCTCCTGCCGGGGCGCAGTTTCTGGAAAGAAAGTGGGCGAGATTCCACAATCTGACCGTCAACCTGGATGTGACGGCCGCCTATGCCTGTGCTCTGGCCCTGGATGACACGGGCGGAGCCGTGCTGGCGATTGCGCGCTTCCAGCCCTACAGTGGCTCACTCTCCCCGGAACTCCGGCGCTACTCGGTCGAAGGCACGCTCCTGTGGCAACAAAAGCCACCGCTCGACGTCGGAGCGGTGGCTGTGGCGGGGAACCGTGTGATCGCGGCGAGGCAGGCTCGTCAAGCCAGTTCACCCGGAGGCCCGAATCTGATCTGCTATGATCTCGCAGATGGCACGATATTATGGGAGCAGTACGAGCGGCCCGAACCTGCGCAAAGCAACCTCATCGCGGTGGACGACGCGGGCCATATCATTGTCGTCGGCGATACGCCTTATGGGTCGAATCCGCGACGCACGACGGTGTCGAAGTACGATGCGGCGACCGGTGGATTGGTTTGGGAAATGCCTTACGTTGAGTCTTACATCAACATCTCGTTCGCCTGGGCGAAGGGCATGGCAGTGGACAGGGCCGGCAATGTCATCGTCACAGGATCTGGCGGTTCGGACTATTACACGGCGAAGTACGCTGCGGCGGACGGCGCCGTGGTGTGGGAGAAGCGCTACAACGGTTCCGCACAGTCGGTGGACGAGCCGAGTGCCGTTGCTGTGGATGACGCGGGCCATGTGATTGTCACGGGCCTTTCCCTGGAATCCCGGAGCAATCCCCCCGCCATCTACACCGCCAAGTATGCCGCGGAGGACGGGGCACTGCTCTGGGAACAGCGACAGGATGAGGGCCGATGGGACCACAATATCGCGCTGGCGGTGGAGGCCGGCGGCGATGTTCTGGTTGCCGGTTACACGTCGTCCTCGCGTCTCCTCGTCCTCAAGTATGCGGGAGCGGATGGCGAGGTGCGGTGGGAAAGGCGTTCGGATGATCAGGACTGGTACGCTGCCGATGAAACCGAGACCCCGTTGGCGATGGCGCTGGACGGAGAGGGAAATCCGGTCGTCACAGGCATTCAACGATACGACTACACGACCATGAAGTATTCCGGCGCGGATGGCCGTGTGTTATGGTCGCAGACTCTGGGTGGCGGGTACCATGACGAATTCTCCGCAGGGCCGCTTCTGGCGATCACCGCGCGCGGGGAACCGGTCATCGCCGGCGGCACAAACCTCCCGGCGAACGGGGCGGCGTTTCATGCCCACGCTTACCGGCTGGCGGCGGAAGACGGCGCGGTGGCCTGGGAGGAAAAACTCGACCTTCCCTACATTCACCTGAACAGCGCCGCCACCGGGGTCGCCATGGATAATGACGGTCATATCGCCCTCCTGGAAGACCGGGCATGGCCTTCTTCTCCCCATATCGCCATGTACGCCCGGGATGGCACGCGGCTGTGGAAACGCAATTCCTATCCCTATTCAGGGTTGGGAAGGGCTGTGGCTTCTTTTGACGGAGCGGGCCACATGGTGGTGATGGGGTATGGATGTTCGGGTCCCCTGGACAGGGATGACAGCACGCATATACACTTTCACACGGCGAAATACGACTCGGACACCGGAGAATTGCTGTGGCAAACCACATTCCAAGGACCGTTGAATAACGATGGTTATGCTTCCGATGACATACCCCGCGCGATGGCGGTGGACGGTGCCGGCGACGTGATCGTGACTGGAAGCAGCACCGGCTTGAACGGTGGCTACACCGTGAAATACGCGTCAGGCGATGGCACGGTGTTGTGGAGCCATGGAGGGCCGGAGCATCCGGCGGGGAATTGCGTCGCGGTGGATGGGGCCGGGAATGTGTTGATTGGCGTGAGCGGGGATTTTCTGCTCAGCAAATACACCTCCGCGGACGGGACGCTCGTGTGGCGGCGATCGCGGAAGAATGCTGTTGTGACCTCCCTCCACGTGGACGCCGCGGGCCGGGCGACGGTGGTTGGCGGGATGAGTGCCACAATCAATGGACAGTTTACCAACTACTACGCCGCGAAATTCGCCGCGGATGGAACCCAGTTGTGGGAGCACACATCACCGCTGCCCGAAAAAACTTGGGAAGCCGTAAACTCTCTGACGGTTGACGACCAGGGCGATGTTTTCGTCGCCCGCCTGGTGCGGATCGGCCAAACCACAACTTACGTCACCGTCAAACATGCCGCCGCCGATGGCACGCCGCTTTGGGAACAACGGCATGACGGCCATGCCAACTGGCACAATCACCCACCTTCGATCGTGCTCGATGCCCATGGCCGTGTGCTGGTGGCCGGCACAGTCCTCAATGCGGCGGGCAACACAGATGTTTTTCTGGTAGCCTACGCGACGGTGGACGGATCGGTGCGGGACGAATGGACTTTTGATGGTGCGGACCATGGAGACGACTCCCTGGCTTTCTACGGGATGGCAGCCGGTCCCAACGGCCTGATCGCACTGGCCGGAAGCAGCGCCTCCCTGGCCACGGGAACCATGGAACCGATGCTGCTCCTTTACGGCCCGCCCGGCACGGCACCCGACCCCGCGTTTGCCGCCTGGGGCAAGACCCACGGTCTGCTCGGTGACGCCGCCGGCTTCACCGCCGATCCCGACCGCGACGGCGTCCCCAACGGCCTGGAGTTCGCCTTCGGGCTCGACCCGACGGTCGCGCGACCGGCCGGGCTCCCGCCGGGCGTGGGTGTGGCCGGTCTGCCTTCCGTGCGCCTGAGCAGTCCGGTCGTCAACCGCCGACTGAAAGTGGAATATGTGCGCCGCAGGGATGCCGCGGTGCGCTATGTGGTGGAGTTTTCGAGCGGCCTCGACGCGGCATGGACCGCCGCCACCGGCCCGCCTGCCGCCGTGATGCTCATCGACGACGACCGGGAGCGCGTGACGGTGATCGACGCCGTCCCGCTCGAAGCCGCCTCGCAGCGATTCGGCCGCGTGCGGGTTGTGTTGCCGTAGCCGCAGGCGGAGCGCGCTCAGCGAGCCCGATGTCCGGATCAGTACCCATCAGGCCTGAGAACCCGCACCGGACATCGCGAAGTTTTTTTGCGAAGATGATACGATCCGCGGCGACTTCGAGCATGAGAGGGGGTGGCGGGAGCGTGAATTCCCGTCACAGCGCTTATGAACACGCCCGACATTCCCTGTGTGCCTCTGGCATACGCTTTCGATTTGTATCACTGTGAAAAATGACTGCCATGATCCACACCGCCCGCCTCGATCTGGTTCCGATGACACCGCCGGTGCTTCGGGCGTTGCTGGCGGGGGAGTTGGGTGTGGCCGGCGAGTTGCTGGGAGCCGTCGTGCCGGCGGACTGGGAAGTTTCGCGGTATGCGCTGGAGCTGCGTCTGAGCCAACTGGAGGCGGATCCCGCGCTGCAACCGTGGCTGATGCGGGCGATGGTGGTGCGGGAGGCGGGAGAGATGGTGGGCGACATCGGGTTTCATGGAGCGCCGGGAACCGTATCGCTGGACGAATCAGGGTCCGGCGGGGCGGAATTTGGTTACGGTGTTGTGGAGCGATGGCAGCGGCAGGGGATCGCCACGGAGGCGGCGCGGGCGCTGATGAGCTGGGCGCGGGAGACACACGGGGTGAGCCGGTTCGTGCTGAGCATCAGCCCGGAGAATCTGCCGTCGCTCGGAATGGCGGCCAAGCTGGGTTTTTACAAAATCGGGTCGCAAATGGATGAGATCGACGGCCCGGAGGATGTCTTCGAATTCCGTGACCCGGACCGAGCCCGATGAACGAGGAAGAGATTCTCTTTGAAGAAGCCGCGGCTCTGGCGCCGGAGGTGAGGGCCGCGTATCTGGATGCCGCTTGCGCTGGAAATCCGGAGATGCGGGCGCGGCTCGACGGTTTGTTGCGCTCGCGTGAGGCCAGCGGGTTCATGAAAGACCGCACGGCCGCGCCCTTCACGCTGGCGGCATCCTCGCACGCCTGTTTGCCCGCGGAGGAATCCGGGACGGTGATCGGGCGTTACAAGTTATTGCAGGAGATCGGCGAGGGCGGTTTCGGCGTCGTCTGGATGGCGGAGCAGGAGGAGCCGGTGCGGCGGCGTGTCGCGCTCAAGATCATCAAGGCCGGCATGGACACGCGCGAGGTCATCGCGCGTTTCGAGGCCGAGCGCCAGGCGCTCGCGATGATGGATCACCCGAATATCGCGCGGATCTTCGATGCGGGAGAAACCGCGACCGGCCGACCGTTTATCGTGATGGAATTGGTGCGCGGGTTGCCGATCACGCGGTTTTGTGACGAGAAAACATTCACCGCGCGCCAGCGGCTGGAGTTGTTTCTGGATGTGTGTTCGGCGGTGGCCCACGCCCACCAGAAAGGGATCATCCACCGCGACATCAAACCGTCCAATGTCATGGTCACGATGGATGGTGACAAGCCGGTCCCGAAAGTCATCGACTTCGGCATCGCCAAGGCCACGCAGGGCCGGCTTACCGACCGCACGCTCTTCACGCGCTTCGAACAATTCGTCGGCACGCCAGCCTACACCAGCCCGGAACAAACCGCCATGAGCGGGCTGGACGTGGACACGCGCAGCGACATCTACTCGCTGGGCGTGCTGCTTTACGAACTGCTGACCGGCAAGCCGCCGTTCGAAACACAATCACTCCTGTCCGCCGGCTATGACGAAATGCGGCGCATCATCCGCGAAGTGGAGCCGCCCCGGCCGTCCGCGCGCCTCGCCACGGCTGCCGGGGAGGAACGCACCACGCTTGCCAGAGCGCGCCATGTAACGCCGGAAAAACTGACCCGCCTCGTCGAACCGGATCTCGACTGGATCGTGATGAAGGCGATCGAGAAG
>CAZYHO010000345.1:0-5599 GCA_964647495.1 uncultured Akkermansia sp.
CCCACGCGGCGGCCCACGAGTCGTAGCCATCGGGGAGCGGGATTTTTGTCCAGAGGTTGTCCTGGCCCGGCGGGAAGTAGATGAGGGTTGCCTCGTTCACAAGGCGCTTGCCGTCGCGCCGCTGCGTGACCTCGAAGCGCACCAGATCGCCGAGCGTGTACCGGCCGGGATTGCTCGCCGTGCGTGGGCGCTTCGCGGCGTCGGGATCCGGCGGCAGCACGCGGAATTTCGTCGGCGCGAATGGCAGCGCGCCGACGAACGGCGTGACGGTGAAAGGCACGGCGCCCTCGGGTTTGGACAGCCGTTCCGCGAGCGAATCGAGTGAGCGCGATGTGTCATCTGCGATGAACGCGGCATTCACGGAATCATTCACCGGGTTGCCGAAAAGCTCCATCGCCACGCGGTAGAGCACGACCTGGCGCGCCTCGGCGTCTGCGGGCAGCGGCGCATGGCGCGCGAGGCGGGCCTTGATGTGCGCGAGCCACCAGCGCGGCTCGCCGCCGTCCTCGTTCCAGTCGCTCAACGGCACGTCGGCCGTTGCCACTGTCACGTCGTCGTCCTGCGTCACGTCGAGCCACGACCCGACGCGCGTATTCTGCCAGTCCTCGGCGTCCCGGTTTGCGCCCACGCCGATGCCCGTGGTGCTCAGCTCGACGAATTCGCCCGGCGCGAGGCGATACGGCGTGAGCCGCCTCAGCGTTATCCAGGATGTCGAATCCACTTTCACATCCGCGCCCGTTGCGTCTTTCGCCGTGTGGCCGAGGTGATGCCACGGGCGCGTGCGGAAAACGACGTGTGTCTTTCCCGCGTTGTGGATGAGGAGGCGCCCCTTCAGCGGCGTGTTCAGCGGATGTTCCGTTCGTCGCGGCTCCAGCAGATACGCCGCGCGCAGCCTGCTCGCGTCGGTCGCGCCCCACGGCGCGTCGGCGAACTCCGGCGGCAACGGCGCGCCGGTGCGGATGATTTCGCTGTGCTCGCGGTCGAGCGCCATCAAGAGCGGCGCGCCCTGCAGCGCCGCAAGTTCGTCGAGCAATACGATCGCATCCAGTCCGCTCCAGTCGCGCGTCGCGTCGAAACGCGGCAGCATCGCCTCGAGCTGCCGTGTCGTTTCCCACTTCGGGTTGTATTCGATGAAGGTGCGCACGCTGTCCGCAAGCAGTCCGACGAGCGCGCCGGGAATCTCTCCATCCCTCCGGGCCGCGCCGCTCCATGTCGTGAACAGCGCCTGCGCGTCCTTGTGCCTGGGCATCAGCCCGTGTGCGGAAGCAGTAGCGGCCGTGTCCGCGCTTGCCAGCGTGCCGCTCCACCATCCCGGCGCCGCATCCCCGATTGTCAGCTCGGCGGCAAATGTCATCGCCGGATCATCAGCCGTGATCGAGTGGCCCTCGATCTGTTGCGAAAACAGCCGCAGTTCCCCCACCTCGCGCGGCTGAAGGGAGTAATCGACGCGCTCCATTTTCGAATCGGTGAACGCCGACAGGATGCGACCGCCGAGCTTCAACAGCAGCCTGACCTCCGCCGGTGACGTGACGATACGCACCGGCGCCTCCGACACATTCTGCACGACGAGGCGGAGATCGAAAACCTCGCGCGTCTCCGCCTCACCCACCGCTTGCGGCCTGGCCAGCGCCATCCGCAATCCGTTCACGGCCGCGCCCCATTGAAGATGCGCTTCGACCTCGGAAGCAAGCATTGAGCTGGCCTTTGGAAACTGAATGGTGGCGTCCGCCTGTTTGGTGAGCACGATGCCGGTCACTCGCGGGTATCCGGGACGCGTTTCACTGACATCTTGCCAAATGTCGAGCTGCAACGTGCCATCGCTGCCGGGCTTCAGTTGTCCGCAGGGAACGGTTCCCGAGGATTCCCTGGGGCGTTGGAGGATGACGAGCGGGCCACCAATGAGGATCTTGGTCCTCAACGCGGCGTCGATCACCAGGTCGCCCTTGCGAACCTGCCAATGCGC
The DNA here is from genome assembly GCA_964647495.1 of uncultured Akkermansia sp. Lineage (GTDB taxonomy): Bacteria > Verrucomicrobiota > Verrucomicrobiia > Verrucomicrobiales > V1-33 > CAJBME01. Next base: position 1,964 of record CAZYHO010000345.1, read on the forward strand.
CTCCCGATCCTTGCCTTCTTCGAATCGGAGTTCGACGCTCACGCCGTCTTTTTCGCCCTGCCAGCGTCCCCGAAGCGAACCTGCGTCCAGCCCCGCGGCTTCAAGCCTGCGGTGGCTGAAAGCGCTGAAATGTTCCGGGAAGAGGCATTGGCGCCTCAGCCAGAACAGCCCCTCGGCGATGCCTCCGGCTCCATCGGTCCACGCAAAATGCTTCTCATGCGCGGCAATCGTGACCTCCCATTCGTCGATAAATCCCAACGGCACGGCAGCCTGGGCATCGCTTCCCGGTTCAGCTTTGGCGAGGTCGTCCAGAATGTATTTCAACGCCTCCTGATTGTCGTTCACCGAGTAGTCATAGCCTGCCAAGGCCAGTGCGAGGCTGCGGTGGTCGTCGTCGTTCAGCTTCAGTGCCTCGTCGTTCAACAAGTAGCGAAACAGCGTCTCGTTCTCTGCTCCCGCCCGACAAATCAGCCAGGACAATCGACGCACCTTGTCCCGCCTGGAAGTTCCGGGTGTGTCTGCGGAGGACATGATCTCATTGGCGAGGCGGGCCAGCTCTTCCACATCGAATGGTTCTCCCGCATTGTAGTCCGACGCTCCGATTTGGCGGAATGTCTTCGCCCAATCGATCTTTTCGATTGGCTGCGATGAGTCGGACGTGATTTGACTCACTTGCAGATGCACATTGTCGCCGAGCACGTAGCGGCCCGGTGAATTCGCACCGCGCGGCGCTTTGGCGGCATCCGGATCCGCGGCGGTGACGCGGAATGTCGTCACGCCGGTCGCCAGCTTGCCGGTCCACGGCTCTGCTGGCGGTCCAGCGGCGAGGCGCGCGGCCAGAGCGTCGAGCGCTGCGGGCGTGGCGTCGTTGACGAACCGTGCGATTTCCTCCGGCGTGGGCGGCACGCCGGTGAGGTCGAGCGTCACGCGGCGGATGAGCTGCTCGCGGTCGGCGGCGGACTGCGGCAGCGGCGCTTCGCTCGCGACGCGCTCGGCGGCCTGTTTTTTCCATAGCTCGACGGGGTCTTCCGGATCGCCGGGCCGCGAGAAATTGATACCCTGCGCCGCGTCCACCGTGTGCGACAGCGAGACATGATCGCCTTCCTTCGCCTCGATGATGGCGCCGACGCGGCCGAGGCTGCGCTCCTCCGTGTATTCGCCCGCGCCGATGGCGATGCCGTGGCCGGTGACTTCGCAATACTCGTCGGGCAGGAGGCGATAGACCGCCATCGGCGTGATGCCGGTGTAAAATGTGCCGCTGACGTTGATGGCCGTGCCCTCCGCGTCGCGCGCCGTGTGCGTGTCGCTCTGGTGCCACGTCTCCGTGCGGAAGAGGATCGGCGTGTCACCCGAGTTGTGGAAAAGCACGTGCGCTTTCAGCACCGTGCCGAGCGGGTACTGCTCCGCGCGCGGCTCGAGCAGCCACGCGGCGCGCAGGCCGTTCGCCTCAGGCTGGCCCCACGCGGCGCCGGCCAGCTCGGCGGGCAGCGGCTGGCCGGACTTGACGGTGCGGAAGTCGTCGAATTCCATCGGCAGGTCCGCCCAGCTCACCGGCGCGGTCGCGATGGCCGTCACGTCATCGAGCAGCGCCACAACCTCGGCCGGCGTCCAGTCGCGCGACGCGTCGATGCGCGAACGCATCTCGGCGAGTCGTTTCGCCTCATCCGAATCAGGCTTCTGCCCGATGAAGTTCTCCAACTCCCGCGCGACATGGCCGATGAGCGCGCCGGGGATCTTTCCATCCGTCCGCGCGCGCGCCTGCCACTTTCTGAAAAGCGACTGCGCGTATTCGTGCTTCGGTTTCATGGCGGGATCATTCGTGACAACAGACGCGGCGTGAGGCGGCTCCGGTTTTTCCTCCGCAGCGCGCAGCATGGCGATGGGGAGCGCAAGGCCCGCGCCGAGCAGCAGGATGGCAGTGGCGAGCGCGGCGGTCAGGCCGCGGCGGTTGAGGCGTTCGCTGAGGATCGCCAGCAGCCGGCCTTCGAGGCGGGATTTGCGGGCCATCGCCAGGCCGCCGGTGGCGGGCCATCGCCCGGTTGAAAGCGTGGTCGCGACATGCAGGAGATGCGTCGCGTAGGTCGAGGCGCGCACGCCGCTGGCGAGCACGAGGTCGTCGCAGGCGCGTTCGCGCTCCACATGCAGCCGCCAGGCGGCGAACCAGGCGAGCGGATTGAACCAATGAAGCGCGCAGGCGGCCTGCGCGAGCCATTGGCCGAGCGCGTCATGGCGTTTCACATGCGCCAGTTCGTGCAGCAGCACGGAGCGGAGTTGCTCGTTATCCCACGTGCGCGCTTCTTCCGGCAGGAGCAGCCGCGGACGAAACACTCCCCAGACGACGGGGATCGTCCGCCTTTGATCAACGAGCAGCCGCACCGGCCGGCGGATGCCGAGTTGCGTGCGGGCCTGGTCCAGCGCCACCCGCAGCGGTCCGTCTTCGACCGCGATACCGCGCGCGGCGGCCCGACGCAGGAAGAGATGCGCCGCGAACAGGCGCGCGCCGCAGAGGATGAATCCGACGAGCCAGACCGCGGGCAGCCATTTCCACCAAGTGAGCGACGGCGACGCCGGGGCCGCGGGCACCACGGCTGGCGGCTCCGATCTGGACGACACCGAGGCGGAAGGTCCTGAGGAACCATGGAGCGTCGGCGCGAATGCGGACGGCTGCGGATCCGGCACGGGACCAGGCGTCACGTCCCTCACAGGGATTTCCATCGGAGCCGTGGCCTTCGCCGCCGGCCGCATCATGGCCGGCAACACCCGCCACTGCGGCAGGCACACGGAAAGCAGGGGCAACAGGAGCAAGCACGCGAGAGCGACCAGCCACACGAGATGTCGCGCCGCCGCCGAGGCGCGCCGCAACGCGAGCGCCGCCAGCAGGGCGACTCCGAGCAGGGCGGCGCCCTTCCAGGCGGAGTCGAAGAAGAAAGGCAGCGCAGCGCCGGAGCACGCGGCCAGGAAATACAGGATGCGGTTCATGTCAGCGGCCCTCCTTGCGGGTGTGTTCGATCAAGCTGACGAGCCGGTCGCGCTCTTCTTTGGAAACTCTGTCTTTGCGCGCCAGCAGATGCGCCGCGAGCGCCTCCTCCAGCGAGCCGCCGAAAAACGTCTCCAGCACCCGCTGAAATGCCTGGCGGCCCGCCTTCGTCTTCGGCTCCCGCGGCGCGTACACCACTTCCCGCCCCTGCCCGCGCCGCTTCAAATGCCCTTTCTCCTCCAGAATGTGCATCATCCGCCGCACCGCCATCGGCGTCGGAGGGTCGGGCAGTGCCTCGCACATCTGGTTCACCGTCGCTTCGCCTCGGGCAAACAGAACGTCCATGATCTGCCGCTCGCGGCGGCTGAGGCGCACAGGGTCGGGTGTGGTGGACATAAGCGTGGCGTTACATTTTTAACGAACCCACGCCGCGCCGTCAACCGCCATATCGTTATTTTTTTAGCGGTCCTGATCAACGCCTCATCAATCCCAATCGAGCCGGTCTTTCTTGTGACGATAGATCAACCCGATCAAGCGGCCCTGGAACATCAGGCCGTACAGGGCGATGGCGGCGGCAATGGCCCATCCGACGAGAGGCACATTGGACAGGGATTCTCTGGCCAGGCTGCAGACCGCGAAGACCAGGATGAGCATGCCCA
>CAZYHO010000346.1:0-5599 GCA_964647495.1 uncultured Akkermansia sp.
GACGCGGCGGTAGAGGTCGTTGAGATCGGACGTCGCGAAACGGCCGCCCTCGAGCGGCACGAGCGGCCGGAGGTCGGGCGGGATGACCGGGAGCACTTCGAGGACCATCCACTCGGGCCGCGAGTGGCTGCCGGCAAACCCCTGCGCGAGCTTGAGGCGCTTGGCGATCTTCTTGCGGACCTGCTTCGAGCGCGTGCGGGTCATCGCCTGTTCGAGTTCCTTGACGACCTCGACGAGGTTCAGGCCTTCGAGCAGTTCGCGGATGGCCTCCGCGCCCATGCCGGCGCGGAAACTGTCGCCGTACTGCTCCTCGGCTTCGCGGAATTCCTGCTCGGTGAGGAGCTGGGCTTTTTTCAGCGGCGTGCTGCCGGGGTCGACCACGATGTAGTCTTCATAATAAATGACGCGTTCGAGCTGGCGGGCGGTCATGTCGAGCATGAGACCGATGCGCGACGGCATGCACTTGTAGAACCAGATGTGCGTGACCGGCACGGCGAGTTCGATGTGGCCCATGCGCTCGCGCCGGACGCGGCTGAGCGTGACCTCGACGCCGCAGCGGTCGCAGACGACGCCCTTGTGTTTGATGCGCTTGTACTTGCCGCACGCGCACTCCCAGTCGCGCGTCGGGCCGAAGATCCGCTCGCAGAAAAGGCCGGCCTTTTCCGGCTTGAATGTCCGGTAGTTGATGGTTTCGGGGTTTTTGACCTCGCCGCTCGACCAGCCGCGGACCGTGTCCGGGCTCGCGATGGTGATGCCGACCTGATCGAAGGCGGCGGGCTTGGTCTCGCCGCCGAAGAGTTCACCGAGATAGTTGTCGACGCTCATGGGGAAATCGGAATTGGTTGGAAATTTGTGGGTAGCTCGAAAATGAAGGAAAAATCGGCGCCGGCCGCGTGAAGGCGGCGGCGCCCGCGGAAGGGGCGCTAGAGTGTGAAGCCGGCGAGCGGATCGTCGGCGAGTTCGGGCGGCAGCAGGGCGGCGGGCGAGTCGTCCGTCGTGAGGCTGATGGCGGCAATCGCCTCCTTGCTGGAGGAGACTTTGACCGAGAGGCCGAGCGACTGCATTTCCTTCACAAGGACGTTGAAGGACTCCGGCGTACCGGCTTCCAGCGTGTTGTCGCCCTTGACGATGGCTTCGTAAATGCGTGTGCGGCCCTGGACGTCATCGGATTTCACCGTGAGCAGCTCCTGCAGCGTGTAGGCGGCGCCGTAGGCTTCCAGCGCCCAGACCTCCATTTCCCCGAAGCGCTGGCCGCCGTACTGCGCCTTGCCGCCGAGCGGCTGCTGCGTGACGAGCGAGTACGGTCCGACGGCGCGGGCGTGGATCTTGTCGGCGACAAGGTGGCCGAGTTTCATCATGTAGATGTAGCCGACGACGACGTCCTGGTGGAAGGCTTCGCCGGTGCGGCCGTCGTACAGCGTGCTCTTGCCGCGCTGGCCGATCCATTCGAATCCCTCGACCTTCCGGGCGTCCGTCAGGTACCCCATGACTTTCTCCTCCGGAATGCCGTCGAAGACGGGCGTGGCGATGGTGAGACCGAGGGCTCTGGCGGCGATGCCGAGGTGGGTCTCGAGGACCTGGCCGACGTTCATGCGGCTCGGCACGCCGAGCGGATTGAGCACGATGTCGACAGGGCTGCCGTCCTCCAGGAACGGCATGTCCGCTTCGGGCACGATCGTGGCGACGACGCCCTTGTTGCCGTGTCGGCCGGCCATTTTGTCGCCGACGGACAACTTCCGCTTCGACGCGATGTACACTTTGACCTCCTTGACGATGCCGGGGTCGACTTCGTCACCGGCCTCGATGCGGTCGAGCTGGCGTTCGCGATCCATGTCGAGGTCGGCGAATTTCGGCTCGTAGCCCGAGATGATATCGACGATCGTCTGGCGGATCGGGCTGGGATCGATCTCGATGTTCTCGTGGTTTTCCGAGAGGCGCGCGAGGAAGGCCTTGGTGATCTTCTTCTGGGCGGGGATGAGGATTTCGCCGGTCTGGCCGTTGACGACGTCGAGCGGGATCTTCTCGTTGAGGAGTTTTTCGGCGAGTTTTTCGGTGAGAGCGTCGAGCAATTCGGCGCGTTTGGCGTTGTACTCGTCCTCGATGCGCTTGAGTTCCCTTTTGCTCTCGGTGGCCGAGAGTTTTTCCTTCGCGGCCTCCTTGCGGGAGGAAACGCGGACGTCCATGACGATGCCGGTGCAGCCGGACGGGACGCGCAGCGAGGTGTCCTTCACGTCGGCGGCCTTCTCGCCGAAGATGGCGCGGAGGAGGCGCTCTTCGGGGGCGAGTTCGGTTTCCGACTTCGGAGTGATTTTGCCGACGAGGATGTCACCTGGTTTGACTTCGGCGCCGACGCGCACCACGCCGTCGGGCCCGAGGTTCTTGAGCGCCTCTTCGCCGACGTTCGGGATGTCGCGCGTGATTTCCTCGGGGCCAAGCTTGGTGTCGCGGGCGCCGACGGCGAATTCCTCGATGTGGATGGAGGTGTAGATGTCCTGTTTGACGACTTTTTCCGAGATGGTGATGGCGTCCTCGAAGTTGTAGCCATTCCACGGCATGAACGCGACGAGCACGTTGCGGCCGAGGGCGAGTTCGCCTCGATCGGTGCACGGACCGTCGGCGAGGACCTGGCCGGCCTTCACCTTGTCTCCGCGGCGCACGAGCGGGCGCTGGTTGATACAGGTGCCGGCGTTCGAGCGCATGAATTTCCGCAGCGGGTAAACGAAGACCTCCTTGTCAGGATTGTGCTTCACGCTCAGCGGGTCGGCCAGAAAATCACCGTCGCTGACAGGCAGCTTGCCGTCCCGCGTCACGATGATGACCTCGGCCGTGGCGGCGGCGACGGTTCCCTTGGAATCGGACACGACGACGGCTTTCGAATCGCGCGCGGCCTTCGCTTCCATGCCGGTGCCGACGAGCGGCGCCTCGGCGATGAGCAGGGGCACGCCCTGGCGCTGCATGTTCGAGCCCATGAGCGCGCGGTTGGCGTCATCGTGCTCGAGGAAGGGAATGAGCGAGGCGGCGACCGAGACGAGCTGCTTCGGCGAAACGTCCATGTAGCCGGCCTCGGTGGGGTCGACTTCGAGGAAATCCCCGCGATAGCGGACGGTGATCTTCTTCTCGTTAAATGTTCCGGTTTCCGGGTCGAAGACGTTGTTGGCCTGCGCGACCATGTAGTTCTCCTCCTGGTCGGCGGTGAGGTAATCGATCTTGCTGGAGACCTTGCCCTCGATGAGCCGGCGGTAGGGAGTTTCGATGAAGCCGAAGGGATTGATGCGCGCGAAACAGCTCATCGAGTTGATGAGGCCGATGTTCGGGCCTTCCGGCGTCTCGATCGGGCAAATCCGTCCGTAGTGCGAGGCGTGCACGTCGCGCACCTCGAAGCCGGCGCGGTCGCGATTCAGGCCGCCTGGCCCGAGGGCGGAGAGCCGGCGCTTGTGGGTGAGTTCGGCCAGCGGGTTCGTCTGGTCCATGAACTGGCTGAGCTGGCTGCGCCCGAAGAAATCGCGCACCAGCGCGGAGAGGGCCTTCGGGTTGATGAGTTTCGCGGGCGTCATGCCCTCGACGTTGACGTCGAAGAGGGTCATGCGCTCCTTGACCAGGCGTTCGGTGCGGCTGAGGCCGACGCGGCACTGGTTGGCGAGCAATTCGCCGACGGCCCGCACGCGGCGGGATCCGAGGTGGTCGATGTCGTCGAGCAGCCCGTCGCCGTTGCGGAGCTTGAAGAGGTACTTCATGGCGGCGACGAAGTCCTCCTTGGTCATGATCCGCTCGTCCTCGCCCAGCTTGAGGCTGAGCTTCTGGTTGATCTTGTAGCGGCCGACGCGGGTGAGGTCGTAGCGTTTCGGATCGAAGAAGAGGCGTTTCAGCAGGCCGCGGGCGTTCGGCACGGTCGGAGGATCGCCGGGGCGCAGCTTGCGGTATATGTCCTTGAGCGCCTCTTCCTCGTCCTTCGCCGGATCCTTCTTGAGCGATTTGATAAGCGTGTCGTCCTGGTCCTTGACGTCGACCACGGGCACGCTCTTGTGGCCGAGTTCGAGAAGCTGGCGGACGATGCCGACGGTGAGCGGCTCATAGGCACGCGCGAGGATCACCTCGCCGTCGAGCACGTCCCGGATCGGCAGCTTGGTGGCGAGCGCCTCCTCCTCGGGGTTCTTGGAGAGTTTGTATTCGTCCACGCGATAGAACTCGCGGAGGATCGCTTCATCGGTGGGGAATCCGATCGTGCGCAGGAAGGTGGTCGCGAGGAATTTCCGGCGGCGGCGGCGGCGGTCGAGGTAGACGTAAAGCAGGTCGTTCGTGTCGAACTGCACTTCGAGCCAGGAGCCGCGGTCCGGGATGATGCGGAAGCCGTAGAGGCGCTTGCCGTTGAGGTGGAATGTTTCCTCGAAACAGATGCCGGGAGAACGGTGGAGCTGGGAAACGACGACGCGCTCGGCGCCGTTGATCACGAAGGTGCCGCGCTCGGTCATGAGCGGCAGCTCGCCCATGTACACGCGCTCCTCCTTCTTGCCGGTCTCGTCGGCCAAAGTGAACGTCACATACAGCGGCGCCGAGTACGTCTCGCCGTCGCGCTGCGCCTGGTGCGCGGTCAGCTTCGGCTCCCCGATCTCGTAGTGCGAGAAATCGAGCACGCTCTTCTCGTCGTAGCTCCCGATCGGAAACACCTCCTTGAATACCGCTTGCAGGCCGGTCACCACACGCCTCGATGGCGGCACTTCCTGCTGCAGAAACTCAGCATACGATTCAATCTGAACCTCGATCAGGTTCGGCGGGTCAATAATTTCCTGGATTTTTCCAAACGAGATGCGGTCGGACATGGCGGTGCGGCGGTGAAACGAAGAATCAGACAAAAAAAAACGAAAAAATTTTGAAAAAAGACGCCCGAAGCGCGGCTGGGGCGGCCGAATTGGCGTCGTCAGGTGGCAAAAAGGACGCGAAAAATCATCGCGCCGCCACCACAAGGGGGCGCTCGGGACCGTCCGGTCCCGGTCGGGGAATCAACGCTAATGGTTGACCGTCAAAGAGAAACATCAAATCACGAAAAACAGGGGCGAGAGCAGGCGGCATGGGCAGAAACGGAACGTGACCTGAAAGCTGGGCTTGTCAAGCAGACGACGAAAGCCGGTCTCGCTGGCGGCATCCGCCACCCAAGCGATTCCGGCTGACTATTGAGAATTCTTGGAAGAATACGAAACCGGGCGCGCCTTGTCCACCAAAAAATGCGTCTCCCAAGGCGCATGCTGTGAATTTGTACATGTGTCGCCCGAACCGCCATCTGCTGTTCCGCCTGGCGCCAGAGGAGAACCGAACGCCGCAAACAACACACCCACACCGCCGACGAGAGTCGGCCAAAGGACGATACCGTTCAATTCGAGGATAAACCGCGAATGGACGCCAATGGACGCCAATGGATGTAAGGCTCTCCATCGCAGTACGCCGCAGATTCTCCCTCTTCGCGTTCATTGGCGTTCATTCGCGGTTCACTGAACCACATTGGCCTTCAGGCGGAAACGCGAAGCCTTGGTGCGGAACGACGCGTGCGCATCGCCAGGGCCAACGGCCCGGCCCTATACCAACCTGGGGCATCGCCGCAGGACTG
>CAZYHO010000347.1:0-5557 GCA_964647495.1 uncultured Akkermansia sp.
CCACCCGCCGCACATACGCATACAGCGGATACCAGTACGCCTGGCACAGCGTCCCCGGCGCCTCCTGCGCCAGCACAGAGTCACCGCCGCGCACAGCGGCGATCAGACTCCACCGAGTGGGCAGAAACCCCGCCTTGTTCAGCCTCGTCATGCCTCTTGATTAATACCACTGTCGCTTTGCACAACGGGAATGGAGCCGCTCACAGGCTCACAGGCCCATACGCCCATGAGCCCCATAAAGCCCCATCACTCCCGCACCCCGTGGAGCCTCGGGTCGTCGAGGTCGAGGCGGTACATGACCTGGTTGTAGTTGTAGCGGGGAGTGGTGTCCGGGTTGCTGGAGAAGGTATTGGTATAAGTGCCTTCGAAGTGGATGATCCGGCCGCCGTCGAGGTCGAAGAAGTCGTGGTGGGCCGGATTGTAGAAATCCATGCGATCGTGGGTGACGATGCGGCGGGCCCTGGACCAGGGGCCGGTGTGGGATGGGGCTTCGGCATACCAGACTTCGCCGAGATGGGACGGTTTGCCGAAGACTTGATTGGCGATCATGATCCATCGCTGGCGCCAGGGGTTCCAGCGGCAGGAGCCGGCGTGAATGCCAATGGATTCGCCGGTTTCGACATCGGCAAGAGGCGCCGGCTTGGGCGGGGCGGCGGCTTTCTGCCACTGCCGGCCGTCCCAGGCTTCGTAGGCGGCCGGGTCGAGCACGGAGTCGAGGCTGGCGCGGACGCGGGTGTGCAGGAAGGGATCACCGATGAGGAGCCAGTCGGCGCCCTCGGGATCTTTCCATCGCGTCGGGTGGCCGCGCGGGATCTGCCAGGCGCCTGGTTCGCGCACGGCCGCGGACCGGAAGACATTGGCGTCTTCGTCGAGGACGGCGATGCCGTGCGCCAGTTCATCGGCAAGGCCGGCGCGGCGCGAGTAGTGACAGATGAGCGCGTCCCCGCCGCGGCCGTCGGAGATGACGCTGAGCCCGTCGATCCAGATCACGCCTTCTTTTTCCGGCAGATCGACCATGGCCCGGCTGAAGCCGTCCTCGCCGGCGATGTATTCGAGATCGATGCCATCGGCGGCCGGCAGGCCGCCGGACGATGGCAGCCTGGAAATGGCGCCGGAAGTGCGGAACAGCCCGAGCGGGTAACCGGCGCGGTTGGTGTCACCCCAGAACCACCGGATGACGCCGCCGTGAACGACCGCCTGCACCGAATCCTGGCCGAGCACGCCGCCGTTGAGGAGAGGTTCGGCAAGCGGCGCCGGATGGCCGAGCATCAGCGAATCGCGGTAAAGCCCCTGGCCGGTCACGCGGTACAATCGTTCGGCGATGTTGAGGCGCTTGATCCTGACGTCGGCCCGGCCGCCGGCGGACGGCCGCAGCCGTGCGCCGCGGTAGCCGAATCCATCCCTGGCCGCCTCATACCCGTGGCTGCGGACGTGGAAAAACACTTCGCGATCCATCAGCCCGGGTTCGTGAAAGGCGATGCGCCCGGCGTTGTCCGTCACCCAGCGCACATTGTGCACCGACTCGAGTTCGACCAACGGCACGCCGCGGCCGGTCGCTTCATCGACGACACGGATCTCGAAAAACGGCGATTCGGCGGCCGCCGCCGTCAGCCGCGCCGCGCCGGCGACGACCAGGGCGAGTCTCAAGGCACGTCCGGCGATGGTGCGTCGCCCTGGTTTGTGTGTGTGGATCATGGCTCGAAACCAGACAACAGGGAGGCGGAACCTTCATCCAGAAAGAGCGTGCAGGACCGGTGTTCGCGCAGGATGGAGGCCGGCGCCAGGGGCGTGAGCGGTCCTTCCAGGCTGTCGCGCACCGCCACCGCCTTGCGTTTGTCGGGAACAGTGACGACCAGGTGCCGGCTCTTGAGGATTTGCCGGATGCTCATGCTGATCGCGTGGCGCGGGACGTCCTCCGTCGTGGCAAACCACCCTTCGCCGGCCTGCTGGGCGCGGCAGGCCTCGTCCAGAGCCACCACGAGATACGGCGCGGCGGCCTCGAAGTCCGCCGGCGGGTCGTTGAACGCGAGATGGGCATTCTCGCCGATCCCGATGAAGGCCACATCGACGGATTCGGCCGCGATCAGCGCGCCCACCCGCGCGCATTCAGCCGCCGGATCGCACGCGTCCCCGTCCAGATAATGAAACGCTCGCGGCGGCGCCGGCAGCTTCGAGTGAAACCGCTCCCACAAGTACCGCCGGAACGAGGCCGGGTGCCTCACCGGCAATCCGATGTACTCGTCCAGATGGAAAAACGTCACCCGTTCCCAATCCAGCCCGGGCGCCGCCGCCAGCGCCTCCAGCATATCGAACTGTGAGGCTCCGGTGGCCAGCACCACCACCGCCCTCCGCTGCCGTTCCAGCGCCTCCCGGATCAGCCGCTCTCCGTGCGCCGCCGCACGCCGCCCGGCCTCCCGGCCCGTGGACGCCACATCGCTCCGCCATCCGCTTTCCCTTGCCTTCATGCCCCAAGCGTTGCCACATCGGAAGATTATTGAAAATGCTCTTGCGGAAAATTTTGTCGCGTTGCTTGTTCGAACTTGCTGAATCTAGGGGAATCCTCTAAGATTCGGTGTCGGCCTCACTGGGGAAGGAGCCATCCGACCCGGGTCGGCCGACAAGCAAAACACATAACATCATAACCTGATAACCCCATAACCATATGAAAATCAAACTACAGTCCAACAGGGGCTTCACCCTTGTCGAGCTGCTGGTGGTCATTTCGATCATCGCGCTGCTCGCCTCGGTGGCGCTTCCCGTCATGAACAGCGCGCGCCTCAATGCCTCCGTCACCGCATCCAGCCTGAATGCGGGCGGCATTCACAAAGCCATTCTGCTTTTCGCGCAAGACAACGAAGGGTCGTTCCCCGTGGCGGAGAACAGCTCCAACGATGCGTTCCGGAAGCTGTTCCCTGATCAACTCCGGGAAGAAAAGCCGTTCTACGTGCCGAACTGCGCCTGGCATCAAAGCGCGCGCAACGGCCGCGGACCCGACGACGATATCGGCAACAAGCCCGACTATCAACAGTGCCTGGAGCGCGGCGAAAACCACTGGGCTTATCTCAGCGGTCTGAACATGACCTCCACCTCCAACCTTCCGCTGATCGCGGACGGGTTCACCGAGACCAAGGGCCAATACACCGACGTCCCCAACAAGAAGGGCGGCGTGTGGAAGGGCTCCAAGGCCATCATCGTCACCGTCAGCGGCTCCGCGAAAACCGAAAACCTGAAGGCGTCGGAAAACTTCAAACCGATGGCCATTCGCGGCGGCCAGAAGGTCGAGTTGTTCTCCACGGCCTACAGCGACGAGATCGAGCTGAACAACCTCTTCAATCCGGAGCAGTAAACGCTGCCGATTGACCATTGCCGGACCCGGCCCTCATTCATGGGGGCCGGGTTTTTTTCGGCCCCGTCACTACTGCCATGCCCTGCACGCTGCAACGCGAACAAGATTTCTGGAATGCCGGCGCGACGGTGGTCGCCGGCGTGGATGAGGCGGGCCGCGGCTGCCTGGCGGGGCCGGTGGTCGCCGCCGCCGTGGTCGTGCCTCCGGGTTTCGCACATCCGACGCTGGACGACTCGAAAAAGCTGTCCGCCGTACGCCGGGAAAAGGTGTACGCGGACCTGATGGCGGACGACCGGGTGGTGGTGGCTGTCGGATCCGCCGAGGTCGAGGAAATCGACCGGCTCAATATCCTCCGCGCCTCCCACCTCGCCATGGAACGCGCGGTCCGCGCTCTGCCACAGACGCCGGAAGGACTGTTGATCGACGGCCTGCCGGTGCGGCCATTCCCGTTTGCGCATCAGGCGGTGGTGGACGGGGACGCCCAATGCCTGTCGATCGCCGCTGCCAGCGTGGTGGCCAAGGTGACCCGCGACCGGCTCATGATCGAACTGGATGGCCAGCACCCGGGCTACGGCTTCGCCCGGCACAAAGGTTACGGAACCCAGGTCCACCTCGCCGCCCTGGCCTCACTCGGCCCCTGCCCCATCCACCGCCGCACATTCGGGCCGGTGTGTCAGATGGCGTTGGGATTACAGGGTTTCTGCGGCCTGCAGCACCCGTATGCCCATGAGTCCCAAAGCGGCCTGTACGCCCATGAACTGCCATAGGCGGGCGGCCCCCATCCCCCCATCCCTCAAGCCGAGAGTGACGGCCGCTCCGGGCGGCGGGCGGCTGTTCTTGCGGGGGTGCCCAAGGCGCCCGCTTCTTTCATGAGCGCGAGCGTGAGGGCGTTCAGGAAGTATTCCCGAAGCAAGCGGCGGCGTTCTCCGAGGGAGCGCCGGCTGGAAGTGAGCATGGAACTGCGTTTCATCGTCAGATAAGACGTCATGAAACGGCAAATTATTTTAAATCTTACAAAAATTTCGCAGATTTGCTTGAATCCACGGCTCGAGGCCTGACACCTATGGGGACGATGAAGTTCGCGGATCTGCGAGGGATTTTGCAGTATGTGCCGCAGTTTCGCGGCGCAGTATTTGTTGTGGCGGTGGATGGCGAGGTGGTGGCCAGCGAGCACTTTCTCGGGCTGTTGCTGGACATTGCGGTGCTGCATTCGTTGAGTGTCAAGATAGTGCTTGTGCATGGGGCCAGCCATCAGATTCGCGCGTTGTCGGCGGCGCGCGGGATTGCCATCACCAGTCCGGACGGGCTTGGGTTGACGGACACGGCGACGCTCGAGATCTCGGAGGAAGCGATCAACCTCCTCGACAGCCACATCCTCCAGCAGTTGACGGCGGTCGATCTGCGCGGCGCCGTGGGCACATGGCTCGAGGCCCACCCGGCCGGCATCATCAAGGGCCGCGATCTCGGCCACACCGGCACCGTCGAGAAAGTGGATGCCCGCGGCCTGCAGGCGATTCTGGCCAACGACATGATTCCGGTGGTTTCGCCGATCGGTTTTGACGGGCAGGGTGGCGTGCTGCGGCTGAACTCGGACGCGGCGGCCTTGTCGGTGGCGACCGCGATGAAGGCCCAGAAGATCATTTATGTCACGGCGAGCGGTTTGAAGAATCCGGATGGATCGCGGCTGCCCGCACTTTCGGTGGAGGAGGCGAAGAAGCTGGCGGGCGGGCTGGATCCGGGGCGGGATATGGCGACGATTTCCGCGCTTTCGAACGCGGCGCGGGCGTGCGCGAACGGCGTGGCTCGTGTGCACATCGTCAACGGCCTGGAAGGCGAGGTGTTGCTCGACGAACTGTTCAGCAACGAGGGCGTGGGCACCATGATCTACGCGGACGAGTACCAGCAGATCCGGCCGGCCGAAGTGTACGACATCCCGGCCATGATGGGCATGATCCGCCAGTCCGTGGACGACGACGAGATCCTGCCGCGCACGCGGAAAGCGATGAAAGCGGCGCTGGGTGATTATTTTCTGCTCGAGACCGACGGGAACCCGGTCGGGCTGGTCGCCGTGCACCATTATCCCGAAAGCAAGCTGGCGGAACTGGCCTGTCTGTACATCCGGGCGTCCCATGAGAACGCGGGCCACGGGCGGATGCTCGTCACGTTCGCGGAAAAGAAGGCCAAGGAGCGCGGCGCCGAGCGCATCGTGGC
>CAZYHO010000348.1:0-5554 GCA_964647495.1 uncultured Akkermansia sp.
GACCCGCCTCGTCGAACCGGATCTCGACTGGATCGTGATGAAGGCGATCGAGAAGAACCCCGCGCGACGCTATGAGACGGTCAATGGTCTTGCTCTCGACGTGAGCCACTTTCTTTCAGGCGAGACGGTAAGCGCGATGCCGCCGAGCGCGGCCTACCAGCTCCGCAAGCTTGCCCGGCGGCATAAGCTCGCTCTGCGCGTTGCCTCCGCTTTTGCCGCTCTGCTTGTCGCCACCATCGCGGTGAACACATGGCTCACGGTGCGCGCCACCAAGGCCGAAACATATGCCATTGAAAAAGCGGCCGCTGAGGCCGCGGCTCGCATCGAAGCGGAAGCGGAGCGGGCCAGGGCCGAGGCGGCACGTGTGGAGGCGGAAGCCATGACGGCGTTTCATTTCGAGATATTCGCAAACCCACAGCCGGCGCAAGGAGGGCGTGATCTCAAGGTGGTGGACTCGCTGCATCACGCGTTGGAAACGATGAAATCCAGTTTGGCGGACTACCCGACCCGGAGATTCAAGTTGCAGGGGTCCATCATCTTCGTCTTGCACGCCTACGGTCAGACCGACTTTATCCTTCCTTATGCCGAGGAATGCCGCGATTATTTCGTGATGACGCACTCGCCGGGTGATCGGGATGCGATATCGGCGCAATTGCACCTGGGTGTTTATTACATGGCAAAAGAACGCTGGAGAGAAGCGAAGGATATTTTTGAAGTGCTTTATGCGATCAAAAAACCTCTCTTTCCACCGGAGCACCCGGACGCCTATGAATTGAGCAACACAATGGGGAACCTGGCTGTCTGCTATGCTGCGTTGGAGCTAAAACAGGAAGCGCTGGATTTGCGCGAGGAAAGAGTGGCATTCTGCCGCCGCAGGGGACTGGATGACTCTCAATCGGATATGGTGAGAGCCAAGGAAGGTCTGGCAAGTTCGTACCATACCGCGCAACGGTGGGAGGAGGAGCTGCAATTGAGGGAGGAGGTCCTGCCGTTTCGTGTTAACAATACGCGCCTCGCCTCTCAATCGGCATCATTGATTCCCATTCTCGCGAATCTCGAGGAATTGTACGAACGGGTTGGGCGCGCTGGACACGCCCTGCGCATCAGGGGGGAAATCCAGCGTATCAGGCAGGGCCACCCGCTGGATCCAGAGGTTGTGGCGTTTTCCGATTCCTATCGGAATATCAGGAACGAAATCGTGAGACTGCTGAAGGCCGGGCAATTTGGCGAGGCGGTCGAGCGGAGCCGCGACCTGACCGGACTGCCCGGAGGCCTTGTTCGTGTCAGTAAAGATGTCGAACCGGAAGCCTGGCTGGCGAATTCCCTGCTGTTGCGGACGAATTCGGATTGGGGAAAGGCGAATCCTGAACTGGCGGCACAGGCGATTGAAGAGGCCGATCAGCTTGTCCGATTGTTGCAAAGCCGGAATTCAAGTCTGGCGGCGCAATTTGCGCGGGTTGACTTCTTCATGCGCTACGGCCATTGGGAGCAGGCGGCGACGCTCGGCGATTCCCTCTACAAGCTCAATCCTCGAAATCCATGGGCAGTTTTTCGTTATGGACCCCTTCTGATAAAAACGAACCAATTCGATGCTTATGCGAAACTCTGCCAGGAAATCCTTCATCCGTTCGCCACGGCCAATCCGGATCAACTGGATGTGCTGTACGCGTCATTACTGGGGTCATATCGCGGACATGCGTTTGATATCATGGCGAGAGTTCTCTGTCTTGGTCCGCCGACTGACGAGAATCTCAAGTGGGCGGCCCTGCTCGCGGACCGAGCCGCCGCGCTTGAAAACGATCCATTTCGGAACTGGTTCATGCTGGCTCAAGGATTGGTGAGTTGCCGGGAGGGGAACTACGCCGAGGCGAGCAAAATCATCGAGCCCTTGCCTTCACATTTGCCACCGGTTGGAGGTGTCAGTGCGCACGCTCTTCTCGCCGTATCGAGGCACCACATGAATGAGACGAAGGCTGCACAGGAGGCTCTCCAGAACGGGGAAACATTGTTCAATCCATCGTGGTTTTCCGGGACACGCGTGACCTTGTCAAATGATCCCCATGACTGGCTCATTGCCGACATCCTTTTGCGCGAAGCGAAATCGCTCATCCGACCTGAAAAGTGATCCCCGCAATCCACACCATCCACTTCGGCCCGGTTCCGATGACACCGCCGGTTCGCCCGGCTCTGATGAACTGCGATGTTTTCGAATAACCGCACCATCGATTGAGCGCCATGAACGAGGAAGAGATTCTCTTTGAGGAAGCCGCCGCCCTGCCGGCCGAAGAGCGGGCCGCGTATCTGGACGCCGCCTGCGCGGGAAATCCGGAGATGCGGGCGCGGCTGGACGGTTTGCTGCGTTCGCATGAAGCCAGCGGGTTCATGGAGGACCGCACGGCCGCACCCTTTCCGCTCGCAGCATCGTCGCACGCCCATGTGCCTGCGGAGGAATTTGGAACGGTTATCGGGCGTTACAAGCTCTTGCAGGAGATCGGAGAGGGCGGTTTCGGGGTGGTGTGGATGGCGGAGCAGGAGGAGCCGGTGCGGCGGCGCGTCGCGCTCAAGATCATCAAGGCCGGCATGGACACGTGCGAGGTCATCGCGCGTTTCGAGGCCGAGCGCCAGGCACTGGCGATGATGCACCACCCGAATATCGCGCAGATCTTTGATGCTGGAGAAACCCCCACCGGCCGGCCGTTTATCGTGATGGAGTTGGTGCACGGGCATCCGATCACGCAGTCTTGTGACGAGAAGACATTCACCGCGCGCCAGCGGCTGGAATTGTTTTTGGACGTGTGCTCGGCGGTGGGCCACGCTCATCAGAAAGGGATTATCCACCGTGACATCAAACCGTCCAATGTCATGGTGACGATGGATGGCGACAAGCCGCTCCCGAAAGTCATCGATTTCGGTATCGCCAAGGCTACGCAGGGCCGGCTCGCCGACCGCACGTTTTTCACGCGCTTCGAACAATTCGTCGGCACACCAGCCTATACCAGTCCGGAACAGGCGGTCATGGGCGGGCTGGACGTCGACACGCGCAGCGACATCTACTCGCTGGGCGTATTGCTTTACGAACTGCTGACTGGCAAGCCACCGTTCGAAACAATGTCGCTTCTCTCCGCCGGGTACGACGAAATGCGCCGCATCATCCGCGAAGTCGAGCCGTCCCGTCCTTCCGCGCGGCTTGCCATCGTGGCAGGCGAAGAACGAACCCAGGTGGCTGTTGCCCGGCAGGTCACTCCGGAAAAACTCGACCGTCTCGTCGAACCGGATCTCGACTGGATCGTGATGAAGGCGATCGAGAAGGATCCGGTGAGACGTTATGAAACAATCAATGCTCTCGCGCTCGATGTGAGTCATTTCCTGTCCGGCGAGACGGTGAGCGCGATGCCGCCGAGCACGGCCTACCGGTTACGCAAGTTCGCCCGGCGCCACAGGTTCGCTCTGCGCGCCGCCGGCGCCTTTGCCGCCATGCTCGTCGCCACCACCGCGGTCAGCACCTGGCTCGCGGTGCGTGCCACCAAGGCGGAGAAATATGCCGTGGAAAAGGCGGCCGGTGAGGCCGCAGCGCGGATCGAGGCCGAAACGGAGCGTGCCAGGGCCGAGGCGGCACGCGTGGAGGCGGAGGGTATGACCACATTTCTTTTCAACGTCTTCGCGAACGCGCAGCCCGCATCCGGAGGTCCTGATCTCAACGTGACGGACTCACTCCACAATGCGTTGCAGAAACTGAAGACCGATTTGACGGCTCATCCGGTGCGGAGATACAGGCTGCAGCAATCCATCATCCGCGTCCTGCATACGTACGGTCTGACGGATCTCATTCTTCCTTATGCCGAGGAGTGCCGCGATTTTTTTATGAGGACGAGCCCGCCGGATCATCCGGATACGCTCGATGCGCAGTTTTATCTGGCAACATATTACATGGACAAAGAACGCTGGAAAGAGGCGAAGGACGTCCTTGAAAGGCTCCATGCGAGCGAAAAGCATCTCTTTTCGCAGGAACATCCTGACGCACCCAGGATAGGCGACACGATGGGGAGTCTTGCGTTATGTTGTCAGGCATTGGGACTGACGGAGGAAGCGCGGGCTCTGCGCGAAAAGCGGCTGGCGTTCTGCCGCCGCAGGGGACTCGATGATTCTCATCTGGAGATGATGCAGGCAAAGGAGGATATGGCAGGTTCGCTTTTTGTGGAACAGCGCTGGGTTGAAGCGTTGAAACTGCGGGAGGAAGTCATCCTGTTTCGCTTCCAGAGTCACATGGCCGCCAGACCCGAACCATTGGTGTCCTCGCTCGCGGATCTTGCCATGTCATACGAAAGTGTCGGCCGCGAGGATGAGGCACGGACCATGAGGATGGAGATTCAGCGGATCAGACAAAACCCACCGCAGAGTTCAGGGGCTTTGGCGATGGCCAATGCCCGTCGCAAGGCCAGGGAGGAAATCCAGGGATTGCTGAAGACAAGACGCTTCGATGAGGCGGTGGAAATGGGTCGTGAATTCATCAGTCTCCCTGGAGTCATTCATGGCGTGGGGAATGACGTCGAGCCGGAATGCCTGTTGGCCAATGCGCTGCTGCTGCGGGCGAAGTCGGATTGGGGAAAGCGGGATTCCGAACTGGCGGCGAAGGCGATTGGAGAGGCCGATGAACTTATCCGATTGTCAGAGAGCCGGGGTTCCACTCTGGCGACGCGAGCGGCGCGGGTTGACTTTTTCATGAGCTACGGCCATTGGGATCAGGCGGCGGCACTGGGAGCCTCCTTTTACGAGTCGGCTTCCGGCAATCCGTGGGCGGCGTATCGTTACGGTCCGCTTTTGTTGAAAACGGGCCAGATGGATGCGTATGAAGATCTGTGCCGGGAGCTGCTTCTCCCGTTCACGAACGCCGGCCCGGATCAACTGGATGCGCTCTATGAGTCAATGCAGGAGAGATATACGGGGGTCGCGTTCGACATCATTGCAAGAGTTGTCTGTCTCCGGGCTCCAGAGGAGGAGCATCTGAAGTGGGCATCCGCGCTGGCCGGCCGTGCCGCCGCATTGGAAGATGATCCACGCCGGGACCGGTTTTTGATGGGCCAGGGATTGGTGAACTACCGTGCGGGGAAATACCCGGAAGTGATTGAAGTTATAGAGCCGCTGCTGCCGGCGCTGACGAGACGCGGTGGCGCGGTGGGCGAGATCAGTGGTCTGACCGTATTGGCCATGGCAAGATATCGGCTCACTGAGACAGCCGCGGCGCGCACGGCCCTTCGAAGAGCATGGGAATTGTATGAGGCATCATGGTTTTCGGATGCAACGGTAGCCATCGATGGAATTCCCTATGATTGGCTGCTGTTAGATCTGCTGCTTCACGAAGCGAAATCCCTCATCCATCCTGAAGAATGATTCGGATGGTCCGCACGACACGTTTGTCGCGGAGGGGCGCGAGGAGTCATGGGGTTTTGCAGTCTGATTCCGGATTACTCCGATTCCAGGCTGCCGAGCCAGACTTTGGCACTGCGGCGGCCAGGGGCGGGTTCGCCGCCGACGAGGACGACGGCGCCGTCCCAGA
>CAZYHO010000349.1:0-3396 GCA_964647495.1 uncultured Akkermansia sp.
CCGGCTCGGGCGGCCAGGCCGTGGCCGCGCGCCCGCGGGCAACCGGTCCGGCCGCACGATCGCGCGGAGGCAGGGTGAAGGCCTCGCCGCTGGCGAAAAAGATCGCCGCCGAGCGCGGGGTCAATCTGGCCGCTCTCACCGGCACCGGACCCGGCGGACGCATCGTGCGGGCCGACGTGCTGGCGGCGGGATCGAATGGCGGGGCGGCGGCGTCCGGGCTGCCTGTGATCCGGCCGGTGGCCGGGCCGGACGACGAGCGTCAGCTGCTGACGCCGATCCGGTCGATCATCGCGACGCGGCTGCTCGCCTCGAAGACGCAGATCCCGCACTTTTACCTGAACATCGAGGTGGACGCCGGCCCGCTGATGACGTTCCGCGGGCAGGCGAACAAGGCGGAGGAAGCGAAGGGGAGCGGCGTCAAGTTCACGGTGAACGATTTTATCCTCAAGGCGGCCGCCACCGCCGCGGTTCAGGTTCCGGCGGTCAACGCCGCGTTCGATGTCGACGCCATCGTGCGGTTCAAGACAGTGAATCTCGCTGTCGCCATCGCCATCGAGGACGGCCTGGTCACGCCGGTCATCCCGGATGCGGCGTCGAAGTCGCTGACCGAACTGAGCGCCATCGTGAAAGATTTCGCGAAGCGCGCCCGGGAGAACAAGCTCAAGCCCGACGAGTTCGCCGGCGGCACGATGACGCTTTCGAACCTCGGCGCCTACGGCATCGATTCCTTCGACGCCATCATCAATCCTCCGCAGGCCGCGATTCTCTCGATCGGCGCCATCGTCAAAAAACCGGTGGTCGACGCCTCCGGCCAGCTCGCCATCGGCGAGCGCATGTGGATCGGCATGAGCTGCGACCACCGCGTGATCGATGGAGCAGTCGGGGCGACGTACCTCCAGGCCCTGCGCAAGCTGATCGAGGCGCCGGCGCTGATGCTGTTGTAGCCGCGCAGCCGCGGCTTGGGGCGCGGGGCGGGCTGCGGCACGAAAGCAGGCGCCCGACCTGCAAGCGCACGAGCGGAAGGTCGCGTGGTCGCGTGGTCGCGTGGTCGCGCCGCGGCTGCGATCGGTGCGATCGGAATCTCAGCCCGGCCGCCGTGCCGCGACGGAGTGTTCGTATGTCCGGCTGTGGCGCACGAATGTCTGGAAGGCGACACCGGTGGCGATCCAGAAGCCGGGAAATCCATCGAGGAAACCGCGCCGCAGCACATACCCCCGGAAGAACCGCCAGAGCGGGCGCGCCAGATTGCGGAACAGCGACCAGCGGCGGTCCGCGGCCAGTTCGCGTTTGAGATACTCGTCGGCGAAGACGTTGATCTTGCGGATAAAGGCCGCCGTGTCCTGAAACGAAAAGTGGTGAAGATCGGCGGAGAGGCGGGCGACCGGTCCGCCGGCCTCGAGGAAATCGTGTTCGGGAGAGCCGGCCCAGCGGGCGCGTTCGCGACGCACGAGCCGCAGTTTGCGGTCCGGATACCAGTCACCGTGCGTGATCCATCGCCCCAGGAACCACACTTTGCGGGGAAACGAGGCGCCGTGAAACCGCTCGCTGCCGCCATCGCGGAAAAACGCCTCGATTTCGCCGCGCAGCGCCGGGGAAACCTCCTCGTCCGCATCGAGCGCGAGCACCCACGGCTGCGTGCAGTGGGCGAGGGCGGCGTTCTTCTGGTCGCGGTAGCCGAGCCACTCCTGATGCACGACGCGGGCGCCGGCCTGTTCGGCGAGGCGGCAGGTCGCATCGGTGCTGCCACTGTCCATGACGAGAATGTCCGCCGCCAGTCCCGCCACCGATGCCAGGCAGCGCGGCAGGTTGCGCTCCTCGTTGCAGGCGACGACGCACACGGACACAGGCAGCACCATGCCCACCCGTCACGGCGATGGCGGCCGGCGCAACGCGGATTTTTGCCGCGACCGAGAAAATGAACGCCATCGGTTGACAAGCCGCGGGTTTTCTTAACGTCTTGTGGGGAGTCCCGGCATCCAGCATGGCGTTTCGCATCGACAAAGCGGCCGTTCGCGGTGAGTTGTGCAACGAGGAGCGCGGCGTGGTCACGGGGAGAATCTGGCTCGCGGGACGCAAGGATCCGCTGCGACTCAGACTCCGCGGTGATTGCCTGCGCGATCTCGCCGGGTGCACCGTGCGTTTCACCAACCCCCGCCCCGCCCCCGATCCGACGCTGGACGTGCTCGTCCAGGAACAGAACGGCGTCACCGGCGAAATCACCGCGTCGCGCAAAGTCAGGCAGCCCGTCGTCTCCGAACAGGATCTCCTCGACCTCGTCGAAAAGGAGCAACCCATCCCGTACCGCGTCGCCAACTGCCTGTACCTCGAATGGTACAGCGAGGAAAACGGCCGCGTCGTGATCGAGACCGCCGATTTCAAGGTCGGCGTGAGCACACCGGCCTGGACCATGTCCGCAGAGGAGAACGACCAGCAGCTCGCCGCCAGCGAGGCACATTTCCACCGCTTCCTCAATGCCATCACCGGTGACCTGCCGGACAGCGCCGAAACGATCGAGCAGGAAAACTCCGGGGCAGACGCCGATGACGATGATGCCGACTCCGACGGCATCGAAGACGGGCTCCTCGAGTCGGCGCTCTCGGCGCTGAATGGTTCGGAGTCGGCTCCGGATGACGACGAGGACGATGATGGCGACGACGACGACCTCGAATCGGCCGGAATGACCCAATTGAACGAGTTTGAATGGGAGCAGGAATTGCGCGACGCGGACCGCCGCGCCGAGGCCTATCAGGAGGCCCTGGAGAAATACCACGATCACCCGCAGCGCGAAATGATGATCGCCGCCGCTCTTGGCTGGGATGACGAGCCCGAGGAGGATGACGACGACGAGGAGGATGAAACTTCATCGGCGCCTGGACGTGACCCGCAGTTCGAGGATCCGATCTCGAGCTTCGATCCATCCGAACCGGGCGGCGCCTGGCCGGACGATGCCGATCCGGACGGCGAATCATACGACGAGGAATTCTTTGGGGCGTCGCGCCACCCGCTCAGCCATCGCGCGCAGGAGTTCGCCCACGCCCTCCAGCGCGAAGCGGAAGAACATGGCCTCGTGGGGGACACGCTGGATGTCCGCGACAACAATCAGGTGCTCTCGCTCATCTTTCACGTCTTCACCGTCCGCCGCAAGCTCGCCGGGGCTCTCGATCGCTGGGCTCACGGCATCGATCCCGAGCCCGGCTTTATCATCGCCATGCTCAAGCGCGCCCAGGTGCCGCTCAACGAAGCGCTCCACGCCTTCGATTGCGTGGACACCGCCTCGCTCAACGCCGAAACCCGCCAGTGGCTCCGCTCGCGGAAACGCGACCTCTTCGACCTCCGCCGGGAAATCGTCGACCTCATGCATCAGTTGAGGACGTCTTGAGCTGGCTCATGATCGGG
>CAZYHO010000349.1:3496-5545 GCA_964647495.1 uncultured Akkermansia sp.
GATCCGAGTTGCCCGAGCAGGAGGCGCGAGATGCGGCCGAGCGGCCCCATGCCCATCAGGCTGAGCGGCGAAGCCGGCGGCGCTTCGAGCAGGGCGCCCAGCGCGGCCAGATCCGCGCACGATTGCGGGGTGACGGCGCATTTCACGATGTCCGCGCCCAGTGACCGGGCTTCGGCAATGAGGTCGCTCAGCACCTGGGGCGCCGGCTGTCCCTGAAAATCGTGGAAGGACCCGATGACGAGCGCGCCGTTTTCGTGAGCCTGCTGCGCGACGTCGCGGAACAACCCGAGATTCGCGATCTCGATGTCCACCAGTTGAAAATCGTCCACCAGGCTTTGCAGGAGGACGCGCCGCGGGGTCAGACCGAGCGCGTTTTGGCCGCCCTCCCGAGAGTCGCGCACGGTCAGGATGGCGGGCAGCGGACAGGCCGCCACCGCTGCGCGCACCTCCGCCACCTTCTGCGGACACGCGTCCACACGGAACTCCACGATATCGCACGCGGCGGCCACCGCCTCCCAGTCATCCCCGGGCGGAGCAGGCCCCAGCAGGCTGCCTACGATGCTGACATCCCGCGGTGTGACGGAATTTTTCAATGCGACCTCGGGGCTCATGCGTTAGCGTGCTGTTCCATTGGTGGTGGCGGCGGACCGGATCCGCCGCGGCCGCCGACAATTCGTAGTGACCGACCATGCTGGGCCGCAAGCAGGAAATCAATCTTCAGTTCAGCCAGCTCCTTGACGTGGTGCTGCTGCTCATCGCGTTTCTCATTGCGTATCAAATACGTGTGCATTTCCCCGGCTTGTGGTTCTTCTCGGATGACCCGGCGCCGGAACTCTACAAGTTTTACTGGCTGCTGGCGATCATCGCGCCGTTCACGCCGCTTGTGCTCGAGTACTTCGGCTACTACGAGCCCCCGGTGCACAAGCATCCGTGGCCACTCCGGTCCATCAGCCAGATGGTCAAATCCGGGATGGTCATCGGCCTGCTCATCGGCGGCATCGTCATTTTTGCGCGCAAGAGCGCCGAAAGCCGCGCCGTCCTGGCCCTGCACGTCGCCGTGGCGCCGATCCTCCTCCTGGGCAAGGAATGGTTGGTCCGTGTTTACCTCCGGAAAAAAATCCACGCCACCGGCTGGCGCGAGCGCGTCGTATTCGCCGGCGAACCGGCCGAAATGGAGAAGCTGATCGCCTCGCTCCCCCGCTCGCATCGCGACGAAATGGAGATCGTCGCCCGCATCGATCTGGCCGAGGCATCTCTCGAAGACTTCGTGCGCACCCTGCACGATGCCGCGGTCGAACGCGTCATCGTCGCCGCCAACCACGTCCAGTTCGACAAAATCCAGGACGCCATCAACGCTTGCGAGATCGAGGGTGTCGAGGCCTGGTTGTGGACGGATTTCGTGAAGACGTCCATCGCGCGTCCGAGTTTTGACGCGCTCGGCGGCCAGCCGATGCTGGTGTTCCGCTCGACCCCGGAGGCTTCCTGGGCGCTGCTCGCCAAGCGGGTGATTGACGTTGTCGGCGCCGCCGCGATGCTGGTTTTCCCGGGGCTCCTGTTCCTGTTCATCGCGTGGATCGGGACGCGGATCCAGTCGCCCGGCCCGGTTCTCTTTAAGCAGCGCCGCAGCGGCAAGAACGGCCAGCCGTTCACCATGTACAAATTCCGGTCGATGCACAACGACGCCGAACAGCGCCGCGCCGAACTCGAGGAACTCAACCAGATGAGCGGCCCGGTCTTCAAAATCGAGAACGATCCGCGCATCTTCCCGTTCGGCGCCTGGATGCGCAAACTGAGCATCGACGAATGGCCCCAGTTCTGGAACGTCCTCCGCGGCGAAATGAGCCTCGTCGGCCCGCGCCCGCTCCCGGTCTACGAAGTCGAGAAATTCTCCGTCGCCGCCCAGCGCCGCCGCCTCAGCGTGAAACCAGGCCTCACCTGCCTCTGGCAGGTCAGCGGACGCAACAAGATCAACAGCTTCGAAGAATGGGTCGAACTCGACCTCCGCTACATCGACAACTGGTCGCTCTGGCTCGATATCTCGATCCTCCT
>CAZYHO010000350.1:0-5540 GCA_964647495.1 uncultured Akkermansia sp.
CGCGCGCGCGCCGGCGGAGGCGTGGGGGGCAGCGACTCGTTCGCGATGGCGCCGAGAATCGCGCCGGTGCAGAAGCCGCCGAGATGGCCGGCATTGTCGATCACCTGCCACCCGATGACGCCGAGCACGGCGACGTAACCGACCCACCGCCAGAGCTGGCGCTCGAGTGCCCGGGGCAGCGCGCGCCCGGGATGCCGCGAGAAGACGAGAAGAAACCCGAGCAGGCCGAGCACACCGCCCGAGGCGCCGACGGACGGGACATCCGGTGGAAGCACATAACCCGCGAGCGAACCGCCGAGCGTCGAGAGCAGGAGGATCAATGGCACCCAGGCCGCCTCGGTCAGCGCCTCCACCCACCGGCCGAGACGCGAGAGCGCCAGTGAGTTGAAGACCAGATGGATGATGCCGCCGTGAAGGAAAAAGCAGGTCAGCGGCTTCCACCAGGCGCCTGCCCGCACGCCCGCGCCGTCCATGGCATACTGTGAAAGGGTCCATGCCGATCCGGCCGATTCGCCGAGAAGCCACGTCGCGATCATGGCGCCGATGATGAAATGCGTGGTGCGTGTGGGCCGCTGCCACGCCAGCCAGTGGAAAAACCGCGTCTCATCGCCGAGGGCCGGCGCTTCGGCCGCCGTGGCCTGTCGCCAATTCTGGCGGTGCAGCAGGCCGTCGATGATCGGCAGCAGAAAAAACGCCGCCCACAACATCACCAGCCAGCTCAGTGGCATGTGGAGAAGCTGCTCGCCCCAGAAAAACACCGCGACCCCTGCCACCAGCGCCCACTTGATCTTCGAATGCAGGAAATCGCCAAGGCGCGCCAGCTCCGCCTCGCGCAGTGCATCGAAAAGCTCCGGCACTTCCGCCGCCGGCACAAAGCGGCCGGCGCCGGGTCTCCAGACGAGATGCACCGGCGTCCGCGACCCGTGCGCCATCGCCTGGCGCAACTCGTCCAGCGAACACGCGCGCGGCACTCCACCCGCGAGGTATCCGTAGCCTTCCAGCGGAGCGGGGCCGAGGAAATCCGGACGCCGCCAGGGAGGCGGCGCCGCGTCGGGAGAGGCAGCGAGTGTGGGTGATGGCATCGATCGAAACCGGGACCGGCGGAACCTCCTGGATCCAGAAGGCGCGCGCGGTCGCGGCGCCGTTCAGAATGCGCCAGCCACGGATTCCGACATCTAGTTTTTTTCGGTGAGACCGGGCTTGCCGCGTCCGGCACTTCCTCCCATGATTTTTCGGCTCTCCGCATTTACCCACGTTCATTCAGTTCACCCACATCCCCGAACCGCCGCCATGAATCGCCGATCATTTCTCCACCGCTCCACCCTGGCCGCCACCGCCGGCGCCCTCGGCGCCCCACAACTCCTCCTGCGCGCCCAGGAATCCGCCACTCCGGTCATCGGCGAGGGCGAGTTCAAATTCGAGTGCCATCACTATTGGGGCCAGTTGCCGGACGGCCATCACTACGGCGACGCCACTCATGGCGTGGCGTTTGACAGCCAGGGATTCGTGTACATTTCCCACCAGGGCGGCCCGGGCAGCGTTTTCGTCTTCGACGCCGACGGCCGGTTCGTGCGCTCCATGGCCGCGCAGCACCAGGGATTCGGCCACGGCATCGATATCCGCCGCGAGGGAAACGATGACTTCATCTACCTCTCGCCCAACAACTTCGGCCTGCCTCCCGAAAAATGGAACAAGGCGCAGAAGCTCAACCTCCGCGGCGATGTCCTCTGGGAAGCCGGGCCGCCGCCCGAGTCCCACCGCTACGACAAGGGGCAGTCCTACAATCCCACCAACATCAGCTTCTGCCCGGACGGCGGCTGGCACGTCGGCGACGGCTACGGCAGCAGTTTTCTGCATCGGTACGACGCGCAAGGGAACTACCTCTGCACGTTCGGCGGCGCCGGCAAGGAGAAGGGCCAGCTCAACACGCCGCATGGCCATTGGTTCGACGGGCGCGACGGCATCCCGAAGGTCGCCGTCTGCGATCGCGGAAACCACCGCATCCATTATTTCTCGCTCGACGGCCAGCCGCTCTCCATCATCCCGAACATCGATGGCCCGGCCTCGCTGGACACGCGCGGGGACGTGATGGTCTGCACCGAGGTCTTCATCGGGCGCCTCGCGTTTCTCGATCCCGACGGAAAAGTGCTCGCGCGCCTGAACGACGACCCGGCTTGGATCAAGACGATCAAGGAAACGCAAGGGTTCCGCGGCGTCGCCCACAAGGAGAAATGGCTGCCAGGCAAGTTTATCCATCCCCACGACGCCACCTTCGACAAGGACGGCAACCTCTTCGTCACCGAGTGGGTGTCGGGCGGCCGCGTGAGCAAGCTGCGCCGCGTCGCGTGACAGCGCGCGTTTTGCCCGCCGCTGCGCGCCCGAATGGCTAGATCCGCAGGAAGATCCGCCTCCGCCACATCCAGTAGAGGATCAGCCAGAAGATCACGAGCACCGCGGCGCCGTGGAGCAGCGGCACGAACGCGTCGCCCAGCACATGGAACGGGCGCTCCCCGAGGTGAGTGTCGAGCGCCCGCGACCAGAAACCCTCGGTCGTGTGCACGAGCACGTAGATGGCGATCGAATTCATGCCGATGACGATGAGCGGGAAAAAGAGCCGGCGCCCGCCCAGCAGGTCCGCCAGAACATAAAACGCCGCCATGAACAGGAAGCACCAGCCGCCGCTGAAGAGCGTCCACGCCGGAGTCCAGATTTTCTTGATCGACGGGCAGACGCCGAGCCGGTCGAGCGCCCAGCCCGCGGCGAGCGCGGCCATGCCGGCGAGTGCGAGGCGGCCGGCGACCCCCCATCGGTCGAGCGCGCGGGTGGCGGCGCGGGCGTCGAACAATGCCCGTCCGGCGAAGAGGCCGAGGAGCATGGTGCCGAGTGTCGGGATGAAGCTGAGCGTCGAGTAACCGCCGCTATTGCCGAGGAACTCACGTTCGCGCGGGAAAAGATTGAGGAACCAGCGGTCGAACGCCCAGGCGGCATTGGTGTTGAGGTTCCAATGGGCCGCGAACCCGGCGAAATCATGCGTCCAGCCGGACGGGATGCGGTGCTGCGCGGCATCGACCGGACCGGCCGGCGCCGCCCACAGCGCGAAGAGCAGCCAGTAGCCGATGAGGATGACCGCGAGCGCGATCCACC
Organism: uncultured Akkermansia sp.; assembly: GCA_964647495.1. Classification (GTDB taxonomy): domain Bacteria; phylum Verrucomicrobiota; class Verrucomicrobiia; order Verrucomicrobiales; family V1-33; genus CAJBME01. Next base: position 3,145 of record CAZYHO010000350.1, read on the forward strand.
GCGTGCGTTCGCGCGCCATGCCGAGCGCGAAGAGAATCGGATACCCCAGCCCGATCTGCGACAGCGTGTCTTCGAACGTCCAGTACGTCTGCGGGCGGCCCAGGCTGCGCAGGAACACGCCGAGCAGCACCAGCAGCAGCCCGCGCCAGCACGCGTGCAGCCAGAGATGCCACCGCGAATCACCCTGCGCCAGCCGCCGCGCCACCGAAAACGGCAGCGCCACCCCCACCATGAAACTGAACGACGGCTGGATCAGGTCGTGCAGCACGCAGCCGGTCCACTCCACGTGCTGCGTGTGTTTTGCCAGCCACTGCCAGACGCCGCTCGCCGGAAAATGCCGCGCCACGTCCGCCAGCCGCAGTACCTCCGCCGCCATCAGGAACATCACGAACCCCCGGAACGCATCCAGCGAGGCCAGCCGGCTCGGCGGCGCGGCAGTGGGCCGCGCCGGCGCCGGCGCCGGCATGGGATCAATCGGCTGGGCCGGCTCCGCTGGAGTAGTCATGGCGTCATGCTCGCAAATCGCAGCACCCCCGGAAAGCAGATTCTGTTCCCGTCCGCACTCCGCCGCCATCCGCCGGCCCGAACCCCGATCATCAAGCCGCCGACACGGCGGCACCAACGGGTTTCGCACAGGGATTGCTCATAGGGCGACAGGCGAATGACGGAGACTCTTGAAGTTCACGAATTGACAGAAGTATCCTGGCTCGGCGCCGTGAGCGGCACATTGGATGCGCGGAATATTACCGGGAATCCTCGAGATCCTGAAACCGCCATTCAATGAACAGCATTGGCCTTGGGCAATGGCCTTGAAGCTGATCGAGCCGGCACGCAGTACATCAACGATCCAACGCCTCTCATCCCGGATGCGCACGGTACGCGTGCTGTGTGGCAATCCGGCTTTCTCGTCCTCATCGGCGCGAATCGTTTCCGCGCGCCAGGAAATCGGTGGGAGTTTTGATGCAAAATGATGGGGATTATCGGCGTGTTGAATTGGGTTTTGCATCTGGAATTGCGCTCTCGGATTTTTGATGCATTATTCGATGCAAAACTGATTGTTGAATGGCTCGTCCACGTCGAATCACGCGGGAGGATCTGGCACTGCTTTTGATGAGGCGGGGTCCGGTGTCGGCTGCGGAGATGGCGGCGGCGCTGGGGGTGAACCGGACGACGGTTGTGCGTGGGCTGGCGGATTTCGGGGATGAGGTGGTGAGGCTGGGGGCGACGCGCAACACCTGTTACGTGCTGCGCCGGCCGGTCCGGAACATCGGCGATCGCTGGCCGATCCACAGGCTGGATGAAGCGGGCCGCGCGCGGTCCTGGGCGACGCTGGAATCTCTGCATGAGCGGCGCTGGCGGATCCGTTGGACGGAGGAAGCACCGGAGTGGGCGGACCGGTTTTGCGATGCGGAGGGGTTGTGGGAGGGTTTTCCGTTTTTTCTCGGCGATCTCCATCCGCAGGGGTTCTTGGGGCGGGCGGTGACGCGGCATGTGGCCCGTCCGCTGGGGTTGCCGGATGACCCGCGCGGCTGGAGCGACAATCACACGCTGATCTTTCTGCAGGCGGCGGGCGAGGACCTGCCGGGTTCGCTCGTCGTGGGGGACGAATGCCTGCGCCGGGCGCTGGAGCGGGCGGCGTTCCCGGACGCAGCGGAACTCATTGACGTCGCTGATCGCGAGACGCGTTATGAGGCTCTGGCGGCGACCGCGGCCGATTCGCTGCCGGGATCTTCCGTTGGCGGAGAGCAGCCGAAATTTCCAGCCACGCTGCGCGATGAAACGGGGACGCTCCAGCCGGTGCTGGTGAAGTTTTCGCCGCCGGTGGAGCAGCCGGTGGGTCGCCGCTGGGCGGACCTGCTGCGGTGCGAATACCACGCGCTGAACGTGCTGGCGGAGCGCGGGCTGGCGCTGCCGGGGGCACGTCTGGTGGAGGCGGGTGACCGCTTGTTTCTGGAGGCGCCGCGTTTCGATCGCACCGGATCCGGGGGACGGCGGGGGGTGGTATCGCTGGGCGCGCTGCATCCCGAGGCGCTGGGCACCGAGGCGCGCACCGCCTGGCTGGCGGCGTTGCCTGGGTTGCACGGAGCGGGTCTCATCGACGCGGAGGGCATCGCCGCCGTGCGGCGGCTCCACGCTTTCGGCGTCCTCATCGGCAACACGGATATGCACGCGAGCAATTTTTCGTTTTGGATCGAGGACGCTTTGCCGTTCCGCGTGGCTCCCGCCTACGACATGCTGCCGATGCTCTGGGCGCCTGGCGCGCAGGGGGAAATTGCTCCACGCCGGTTCACCCCCACGCCGCCCCTGCCGGACAATCGCGATCCATGGCACGAGGCCTTTGAGTGGGCCGCCGCATTCTGGGAACGCGTGGCCGAGGACACGCGGATTTCGCCGGA
>CAZYHO010000351.1:0-5539 GCA_964647495.1 uncultured Akkermansia sp.
GTTGAACACACCGCCCTGATGCAGCACCGGCAGCCCGAAGCTCGCCACCATCCCGTGCGTATCGGGAAGCAGTTCCCGCAGCGCGGCCCAGGCCCGCCGGTGTGTGTTCGCCGAATGAAACGCGTCCTCGCAGCCGTAGCCGGTCAGGCACATCTCCGGCAAACACAGCACCGCCGCACCGCGTGCCCGCGCCTCCGCCAGCACCGCCCGGCAGCGCGCCACGTTGCCGCGCCAGTCCAACGGCGTCTGGTTCAACACCGCGGCGGCCACATGGATCGGCTTCATCGCGTTTCCTCTACGACGCAATCACCCCACCGGCAACGAGCGTCGCGCCCATCCCGCGCCCCGCGCCCCGGCACCGGCTTGATCTCGCCGGCCGCCGCGGTGCCCGCGCGCCCATCGGGCAGCAGTCGCGTCAGGCCGCCGGGTTTTCTCATAGCTCAAAGTGAATGCCCCGTTTCGTCAGCCGCTCGTATTTCACGCGATCAAACCGGAAGAGTTGCGCCGGCCGGTGGCGTCCGCCGCGGCGCATCTCGTCCAGCGGCTCCAGCAAATCCAGATCCAGCACCTTCTTGCGGAAATTGCGCTTGTCGAGCGCCACACCCAGCACCGCCTCGTAAAGCCGCTGCAACTCCGACAACGTGAACTTCTCCGGCAGCAGCTCGAATCCCACAGGCGTGTACCGTACTTTCCCGCACAACCGCTCGCGTGCCGCCGCCAGAATCCCGCCGTGATCGAATGCCAGCCGCGGCAGCCGGTCGACGGGAAACCAGCGTGCCTCCGCCGCATCCGTCGACGCCCGCGTCACAGGGTCCCCGGGCTTCACCAGCGCAAAATACGCCACCGTCACCACACGCTCTCGTGGATCGCGGTCGACCTCCCCGAACGTGCACAGTTGTTCCAGGTAAACCCCCTTCAGCCCGGTCTCTTCGGCCAGCTCCCGCTCCGCCGCCTCCTCCAGCGTCTCATCCAGTCTCACAAATCCCCCCGGAAGCGCCCACCGCCCTTCAAACGGCGGCTTCCCGCGCCGGATCAACAGCACCGCCAGACCGGTCCCATCAAACCCGAACACCACACAGTCGACCGTCAGCGCCGGCCGCGCGTATGCATAAGTAAATGCCACGCCAGACACATGGTGTCAGCAGAACACTTTTCCAGTGTTTTCCCAACACTTGACCACCCCAAGTGCCGCATGGGCCAGATAGGCCCCATAGGCCACCATAGGCCACCATAGGCCACCATAGGCCACATAGGTCCCATGAGCCCCATGACAAATGCCGAATGACAAACACCGCATGCCCAATGACAGGTGCGCGATGACGATGGAGCAGGCGATAGCGGCGGCGCTGGCCGAGGACGTGGGCACGGGCGACGTGACCACGGAGTGTTTTGTACCCGCCGGTGAGGTGGCCCGCGGGCGGATTTTCTCGAAAGAACCCGGAGTGGTGGCGGGAACGGCCGTCGCAGCGGCGGTATTCCAGGCGGTGGACGAGCGGGTGGCGGTGACGGTGCTGAAACCCGACGGCGCGCCGCTGGTGAAAGGAGACACGATCCTGGAGATGCGGGGACCGACGCGCGCGCTGCTCACCGCCGAGCGGACGGCGCTCAATTTCCTGCAGCGGCTGAGCGGCATCGCGACATTGACACGTCGATTTGTCGAGGCGGTGGCGGGCACGCGCGCGGCGATTCTGGACACGCGGAAAACGACGCCCGGGCTGCGCGCCCTGGAGAAACAGGCGGTGGCGGCGGGCGGTGGTGTGAACCACCGCCGCGGCTTGTTTGACGCCGTCATGGTCAAGGACAACCACCTCCTCGCCGAGTCGCGGCCGGAAGCCCTGCAGCGCGGCATCAACGCCGCCCGCGCCGCCCACCCGGGCATCCGCATCGAACTCGAAGCCGATACGCTCGACCAGTTTCGCGCCTTCCTGAAGCTCGATGGCGTCGACTGGATCCTGCTCGACAACATGCCACGCCCCCACCTGCGCGAGGCGGTGGCGCTCGTGCGCTCGCTGCCTCCGGAACGCCGGGTGACACTCGAGGCCAGCGGTGGCGTGACCATCGAAACCGTGCGCCCGATCGCCGAAACCGGCGTCGACTATGTTTCGGTCGGCGCGCTCACGCATTCCGCGAAGGCGCTCGACCTCTCGCTGGAGTTGACCCTGGAAAATCCGGCGGGCTGATGGATCCGGCGTTTCGACATCACCGGCTGGCGGCCTCGCTCGCCGGTCAGCCGATCGGCCACACCATCGTCTTCCACCCGGAAACCGGATCGACCAACGACGTCGCCCGTGCCCTGGCCGAAGCCGGCCACCCGCACGGCGTGACCGTGGTCGCCGACCACCAGACCGCGGGCCGCGGCCGTCGCGGGGCGGAGTGGTACTCACCGCCGCGCAAGAACCTCCTGCTCTCGGTCCTCCTCAGGCCGTCCGCTCCCGCCCACGAGTGGCCCCGGCTCACCCACCTGGCCGCCCTCGCCGTCTGTGAAGGGATCGAAGCCGTGTTTCCCGCCCTTCACCCGCGCGTCAAGTGGCCGAATGACGTCTGGCTCTCCGGCCGCAAGGTGGCCGGCCTGCTCCTCGAAAGTGCTTTCCCGGCTCAGGCGCCTCCGTTCGCCGTCCTCGGCCTGGGCCTCAACGTGAATCTCGGCCAGCGCGACCTGCCGCCCGAATTGCGCGACTCATCCACCTCGCTCGCCATCGAAACGGGCCAGCCCACCCTGCCGCGCGAACCGGTCGCCGCCGCCATCCTCCGCGCCCTCAACCGTCTCGTCGCCCGCCCGTCCGCCGACTTTCCCCAGCTCCTCGGCGAACTGCGTCGCCGCAGCCTCCTCCTCGGCCACCCCGTCCGCGCCGGCCTCGCCGACCGCGAAGTGTGCGGCATCGCTCACGACTTCGGACCCGCCGGCGAGCTGCTCATCCTGGAGCCGCACGGAGCCATCCTCGAACTCACCGCCGTGGAATACCTGCGCCTGGCCTCCCCCTGATGCCCATCAGCACAGGGCCGCCACACGTTGATCCTTCCATCCGAGCCTGCCCATCCCCACACCCTTGCCTCGCTTCTCGGCACGCCGCTGCCGAAGCTCCTGAGCGGGAGTTGCGCGCGGCAAGCTCGTTGTAACCGACGCTGGCCGGTTTAATATCCCCCGGACGAATCATGATTACACAACTGGAACTGACCAATTTCGGGCCGCTCGCCAAGGTGGAGTAGAAGAAACTCGGCAACATCAATCTGGTCATTGGCGGCAATGGGTGTGGAAAGACATTCCTGCTGAAGGCACTCTACAGTGCAATGCGCACACTGGAAGAATACAAGCGAGGCGACGCGCCGCGCGGCGCCATGGAGATTCTCGCAGAACGATTGCACTGGACTCTCCAAGCCGACAAGATCGGCGACCTCGTGAGCAAGGGAGGCGAGGGCCATCTCAATCTGCGGTGCTGGGTCGACGGCAACGAGTTTTGCTATAGCTTTGGCAGAGACACGACGAAGCAAATCTCTTCTTTGGAGAATCAAGTCCAGCCAAGAAACAGCAACTCAATCTTTCTGCCAGCCAAGGAAGTGTTGTCCCTGCACAACATCATTCTGGAGTCGCGGGAGAAAGACATGCGCTTTGGCTTCGATGATACATACTACGATCTTGCCAAAGCGCTCCGCATCTATCCACAGAAGGGGAAGAATTATGCCGGGTTTTCCCAGTCGCGCCAAAACCTTGAATCCATGTCTGGAGGCAAAGTGGAATACGATGAGGGGGCTGCGAAGTGGTCCTTCCGAAAAGGAAACCACCGCTTCCCCATTGGAGTCACTGCTGAAGGTGTGAAGAAGATCGCGATTCTCGACACACTGTTGAGCAATCGTTACCTCGACCGCCAATCCATCATTTTTATGGACGAACCGGAGTCCGCGCTCCATCCCACGGCGTTGACGACGCTGCTCGATATTGTGGCTATGCTCGCCGAGCACGGTATTCAGTTCTTCATGGCGAGCCACTCCTGCTTTGTGGTGAAGAAGCTCTTCCTTATCGCACAGGAGAAAGGAATCGGCATTCCTGTCATCGCAGCCGAGAACGATGGCTGGAGGTCGGCTGACTTAAAGGACGGCATGCCAGATAATGCGATCATAGAAGAATCCATTCGTCTGTATGAGCAAGAGGTGAACCTGGCCTTCGAATAGCCATGGACCAGATCATCGAATCCGAGATGACCTTTGGCCCTTATCCTGAGGGCGAGGGGTTCCGTGTCGAGAACAGCGTCCCGCACAAAGCGGCCGGGGAAGGCGTAAAGATGATCGAGTTTTACAAGCTTGACCGTCCCCCCAACAAGCCACCAGTGCTTTGGCTGGTCGAAGCGAAAAGGACGCCACCGATGGTTGATCCTGCGAAGTTCAACAAGTTCGTCGAGAAAATTGAAAAACTGAGTCGATAGGAGTTCACGGCGCACACCGAGGCGTTTGCAGCCTTTATCGATTTCATTCGGGACCAGGGACCGAAACTATTTCCACTGCTCCCCAGCGATGTGGATATTTATTTCGCTGAACTTCGCGAGAAGATGAACAATGCCTTGCGTCTCTTTTTTGCAACCAGGGCTGGGCGGCATGCTGGCAATGAGAACTACTGGCCAGAACCATTCAGACAGGTCGAGCTGGCATCCTTGCGTATTCGGATTCTTTTGATCGTGAAAACAGCCGAACCGAGGTGGTTGCCCGATCTTCAGGCCGCACTTAAGAAATCAATGGGATCAGCCATCGGAACATGGAAGCCGGGGCCGGAAGCAATTGTTGTGTTGGACGAGGAGGGTGCCAGAGCGAAGGGATTCATCCTGAATTCTCTGGCGTAAATGTCCTTCACCGAATCCATCGTCAAGGACCCCGTCCTGAGAATTTCCGAGCCATCCCTGAAGGCGACCACGCCAAGGAAAACCCCGCACGGCCCGATTTCGAAATCATCTTCTGTCGGCCGGGGCCACCGGGTCGGGCGGGGGTGGGTTGTCCGCGGCGGCGGCGGCGAGGAATTTCTGGTAAAGGAAGGACGCGACGATGGCGACCAGGGCGACGCCGACCAGCGCGCCGACGCGGTAGAGCTGGCTCAACGTGGCGAGGTCGTGGAAAAAGAGTTTGAGCAGGGTGAGGCCCAGCAGGCCGATGCCCGCCCAGCGCGCGGGTGGCAGGCGGTGCATGATGCCGGCGACGAGCAGTCCGAAAGCGAACAGTGCCCAGCCGATGGTGTAGGTCATGTCGCGCGCGAAATTGCCGCGGAAGCTGAACACGAGCGACGCCTCGCCGGGCGCGGTGAAGTAGTCGGCGATCTCGATGTTCATGAGCAGGAAGGCGAGGAGGACACCGAGAGCGACGAGCCACGGCCGGGCGTCCTTTCCGAACACCTCGTGGTGCGGCGGGCGCAGCAGTTTCGCCCCGAGAAAGAGCGCGGCGATCACGAGCCCGTAGGTGTAGAGATACCAGTTGAGGATGGCGGTTTCAGCGCGCGGCTGATACCGGAAGACTTCCGGGTTCAGGCCGAGCCTGACGAACGCCAGCACGAGCAGCGCGA
>CAZYHO010000352.1:0-5524 GCA_964647495.1 uncultured Akkermansia sp.
AATGAACGCCAATGAACGCGAATCAGGAGAATCTGCTGCGTACTGCAAATCGGAACATTACTTCCATTGGCGTGCATGCCTGTTCATTCGCGGTTTTAACCTCAAATGAACGGTATTGGGATATCCCGCGCTCCCGGGCGGCCCTCCTCCCGCGCTATCGATGGCTCTCCGCGTACCAGGCCCGGGAGGTTGAGGGATCCAGCGCCACAGTGATTCCTCCATTGTTGGAGGCCCGCCGCTCATAGACGAGGGCGCGCGGAATGAACAGGAGATCCTCCTCGGTGCACTCTTTTCATTCCTTGAGCCGCGGCAAACGATTGCGCATCCGGACTGTATTGGAGGGAGGCGGGGGCGGAAGAGAAATTTCTAACGCAAACGGGGATTTCTTCGTTATGCTCCAGACTCATGGCGCAGCATCCGGCCAACGAATCCCGTACGGAATTGATACAGCGCGCCCTTCGCGACTACGAAGGGGCGCTGGTCGGGTATGCGTGCAGCATTCTGGGGGACCCGGACCGGGCGCGGGATGTGGTGCAGGACACGTTCATCCGGTTGTGGGACCAGGATCCGGCGAAGATTTCCGAGAATCTGAAACCCTGGCTGTACACCGTGTGCCGCAACCGGGCGCTGGACGTCCTGCGGCGCCACCGGCGGGTGGTCGAGCTGGATGAGCTGAGCCTGGAGCGGCAGGAGGAGACGGCGCCCAATCCGCGGGAGAACCTGGCGACGCGCGAGGCGGCGGGTGAAATCCTGCGATTTGTGGACCGGCTGCCGGCGAACCAGCGCGAGGTCATCCGGCTCAAGTTCCAGGCCGATCTTTCATACAAGGAGATCGCGGAGCTGACCGGGCTGAGCGTGACGAACGTGGGTTTTCTGCTGCACACGGCGCTGAAACGCCTGCGCCTTCTGCTCGAGCCATCGCGCTCGTCCCTGACGCCATGAAACCGCCGCCACCACCACCTTCCGGCCACCCCGCCCCTGGCGAGGAGGATCCGGCCGCCCGCGTGGCCCGGCTCACGGCGCTGGCGCTTGGCGAGTTGTCCCCGGCGGAGGCGGGCTCGCTGGAGGCCGAGATCTGGCGCGACAAGGAGGCCCGGCTCGAAGTGGAGAAGATCCGGGAGATGGCGGAGGCGTTGACATTTGCGTACGCCGCCGAACCGCCGGCCACACTGACACCGGCTCAACACCGGGCCATCCTGGAGCGCAGCCAGTGCCTGACGGGATCGGACGAGAAGGACGCGCGGCTCACGGCCTACGCGCTGGGCGAATTGCGGCCTGCCCAGGCCGAGATCCTTTCGGCGCGCCTCGCCGATGACCGCGCGGCCACGCTCGAGATGGAAGCGGTCGGCGCGCTGGCCGCGAAATTGCGCGCCGCCTTCGCGGAGGAAGAGGTGTCGCTGCTCACGCTCGAGCAGCGTCAGGCCGTCATGGAGTACGGCCGGCAACGCCATTGGGAACCGGAGAGCCTGGCAGCCGTTCCCGCTCCGGCCGCCGTTCGGCCACCGCGGCGTCCGGCGTTCCGCTCGCGCCCTGTGATCTTTCCTGCCGTGGCGCCGGTTCCGGCTCCTGTGAGGTCGCGCCGCTGGCTGCACACGGTGGCCATCGCGGCGGGATTCGCCGCGATCGGCTATCTGGCCAGCACGTCCGACCCGCCCGCCGTACCGGTCGTCAAGGCGCCCGTGGCGCCGGCGCCGGGCCCCTCGCCGGAAAGCGAATTTTTCCCGCCGCTGCCGCCCGAGGTGACCGCCGACTCCTCCAAGCTCATCGCCCTGTTCGACCAGGAAAAACGGCGCCCGGCCGCCACGGCCACCCAGACTCAACAGGCCGCGCCGGCCGCGCCGGCCGACGATCCGCCCGTCATCGCCGCGAATACACCGCGGCCTGCCAGCGCCGCCGCCACGACTTCCGGTGGCCCGGCCGCCGACAGCGAAGCTTTGCCGGCGGCGCCACGGCGGCAGCCTGATGCCTCGGTGCTTCCGCCGCCGAGCCAGGCGCTCGCGGACGGCGCCGGCTCGCGCCTTGTGCCTGATGCTTCCACCGTGCTGCACAGCCCGCTGGTGGGACCGGATCACGGACCGCTCGCCGGCTTTCTCGCCACCGCGGATGCCTCCATTGCCACGGTGCCGACCGACCTCGGCCGCGCGGGTTACGATGTCATCCGCCAGTGCCTCCGCGATTTCAACACACTGCCTCCCGCCGAGCTGGTCCGGCCCGAAGAAATCATCAACCAGTTCGAGTACGACGTACAACCGGCTCCTGGCCAAGACTTTGCCGTAGTGGTGGATGCCGCCGCCTGCCCGTGGAATACGTCCCATCATCTGGTGCGCGTCACGGTGGCGGCGCGCGCCGCGGATTCCGCCCGGGCGCCGTTGCGGCTGACGCTTTTCCAGCGGCTGGCCGAATCCCTGGAAAGCGAACGCGCCCAGCTTCTCGCCTGGCATGGGCTTCAAGCCCTGGCCGCGCGCCTCCAGCCCGCCGATTCCGTGTCCATGGTCGTGTGGGGGCGCGCCGGCGGATTGGTCCTCCCGGCCACCAGCGTGACCGACCTGGAAAACCTCCGCGAGGCGCCCACCCGCTGGCACCAGGGCGGCGTCCCGTTCGGCGCCACCGATTGGGCTACCGCCGAGCACGCGCTGCTTTCCCAAGCCGCCGATAACGCCCGCAACCTCTGCCTCATCGTCACCGACGGACCGCTGGATTTCTCGGGACTGCCGCTCGACGAGGCCGCCCGCCGCCTGCGCGCCATGGGCGCGGAAATCGCCGTCGCCGAACTCGGCCCGCTGCGTCCCGAATCGCGCGCCGCATTCATGGCCGATCTCGCCGCGACGCCGTATTTCCGCGCTGATTCCGGACCGGAGGCCGCCCGGTTGTTCGCGCAGGAGGCCTTGATCAGCCACCGCGAGGTCGCCGAAGATGTCCAACTGCAGGTCGCCTTTAATCCGTCCGCCCTGGCCGCATGGCGGCCGATCGGGTTCGGCGCCTCCAGCCGGGACGGACAGCCGGCCGCCGCGACTGCCGGTCGCCCGGGCGCCTGGCGCGCCGGACGCCAGCTCACGGCCCTCTACGAAGTGGTGCCCGCCAGCGCCCCCGGCGCCTGGCCGCACACTGCGGTCTTCGCCGCCCCGGGCAGTTACGCAACCAGCACGCCGCCCCATCCTTCCTCCGAGTCAACGCCCCCGCTCAGCGTGCGGCTGCGGTACCGCACGCCGCGCTCGAACTCCTTTCAGTCGGTTTCGACGGACTGGACATCGTCGGCCGGCGCCTGGCGCAACGCGTCCTCGGACTTCCGCCTCGCCGCCGCTGCCGCCGCCTTCTCCCTGCGCCTCCAGAACGATCACGCTCTCGCCAGTTTTCCCCTCGACCGCATCAGCGGATGGGTGCGTGCCGCCGCCCTCAATCGCGATGAATTCGGCCTGCGCCGCGAATTCGCGGGAATGCTGGACGCCGTCAAACGAATGGAATAGGGCGGCTGGCGTATGGGCTCAATGGGCGCAGAGCCTCTATGGTGTTTATGGATAGTATGGTAATATGTGCCCGTCACCAGAGGCCCTATCCTCCCCGCGAGGTGTACACCACGAGCGGGCGTGATGGCGGGTAGGTGAGTGGCAGTTCGGGTTGGGATGGGTTGACAGGGGAGGGAGGGGCGGCAGGCGAGGCGGGTTCCGGTAGTTCGAGAAGGAACGAATGGCGGCAGAGATCGGCGTAGAGGCCATCCGGGCGGGACAGCAGGTCTTCGTGGGTCCCTTGTTCGACCACGCGTCCTTTGTCGAGGACGTAGATGCGATGGGCGTGGCGCACGGTGCTGAGGCGGTGTGCGATCACGAAGCTTGTGCGGCCCTCCATGAGCCTGTCGAGCGCCTGCTGGATCTGGCGTTCGGTTTCGGTGTCGACGCTGGCGGTGGCCTCGTCGAGGAGCAGGATCGGCGGGTTTTTGAGCAGGGCGCGCGCGATGCTCACGCGTTGTTTTTCGCCCACGCTGAGTTTCACGCCGCGCTCGCCGACCTCCGTGTCGAGCTGCTGCGGCAATTGCTGGACGAATTCTTTCGCGTTGGCCGCCTCGAGCGCCGACCAGAGTTCGTAGGTTGTGGCGTTCGGGGACGCGAGCAGCAGGTTGTCGCGAATGGATCCGTTGAAGAGAAAACTCTCCTGCGTGACGTACCCGATCGCGGCGCGCAGACTGCTCTTGCTGATGTCGCGGATCGATTGCCCGTCGAGCCGGATGTCGCCGCCTCCGTCCTCGGGAAGCTCGTAAAACCGGCAGAGCAGGTTGATGATGGTCGATTTCCCGGCGCCGGTCGGGCCGACGAGCGCGATGGTCTGGCCGGGTTTGGCTTCCAGCGAGACATGGCGCAGGGTGGCGATGCGCTCGTTGTAGGCGAACGAAACGTCGCGGTATTCGACGTGGCCGCGGACGGGCAAGCGGAGCGGGCGGGCGCCGTTGTTGTCGTCGTCGAGCGACTCCTCTTCCTCGGCATCGAGTATGTCGAAAACGCGTTCCGCGGCCGCGCGGCCGGCCTGGACAATCTGATTGAGGCTGTGGAGCCGGCCGATCGGTTCGTACACGAGGGCGAGCGTGACCAGGAACGAAGTGAGCTGCCCGGGCAGCATGGTGCCGGCGAGCACCTGCTTTCCGCCGAACCACAGCACGAGCACCGTGCCCACCGCTCCGACGAACGTCATGCTCGGGCTGTACAACGACCAGACCTTCATCACTTTTAATGTCGCCTGGCGCAGGCGCTCGCTGGCCGCGTTGAAGCGCGCGTGCCCGGTCTGTTCGAGAGTGTAGGTTTTGATCTGCCGGATGCCGCCTATGTTGTCCATCAACAGGGAGTTCATGGAGCTGGTCGCCTGGCGCACGCCGCGGTAGCGGTCCTTGGCCGTCAGCGTGTAGAGAAGCGCGCCGGCCGCCAGCAACGGGATCGGGAGCATCGCGATCGCACCCAGGCTCGCGTTGAGGTGGAAAAGCCACACGCTGAATACCACGACCTGCAATACCGCCACCAGCCCTTGCTCGATACCGTCGATCAGCACGCGCTCGACGGCCGTCACGTCCTCCGCCACCGTCGTCATGATGTCGCCGGTCGGACGGCCGTCGAACCACGGCAGCGGCAGCCGCTGCAGACGTGCGTACAGGTCGCTGCGCAGGTCGAAAATGACCTTCTGCTCAAATGTATTGTTGAGCAGGATGCGCACGCCGTTGAGCAGGTCGCGGGTGAAATAAGCCGCGAGTGTGAGCGCCACCCAGAATCCCAGCAGGTCGCTCCGGCCTTGTGGAATGACCACATCCAGAACCTGCTGCACCGCCTTCGGGAAAACCAGGCCGCACAGCACGGAGACGACGGCGCATCCGAGCGTGGACAGCGCCAGCGCCGGATACCGCCGGATCCAGGCGAAAACTCGGAAAATGTTCTTCATGCGGGGGTGATGGGAGAAACGGAAATGCCCGTGAGGCGGCAAAACGCCAGCCTAACCACTCCCGGCGCCATTTCATCGATGAAAAATTGCCGGAACCCGTCGCGCCGCC
>CAZYHO010000353.1:0-5522 GCA_964647495.1 uncultured Akkermansia sp.
GCGAACACACCATGGAGCATCCGGCTTCGCGCTGCCGCCTGAAGGCGGGGAATCGTACAAGGGTTCCGTCCCCCACTACATCAGGGCCAACGGCCCGGATTCATTTCAGCCTGGGGCATCGCCCCAGGATTTGGATCCCTCCGATCCATGAGGGCTGAAAGCCCGGTCCATCCTTGATCGTGCCACCCGGTTTCGGTCTTCATAATTCACACGCGCGCTCGTGGTTTCTTCGCCATTGATGATAGAATGATGGGGCGGGCTTTCAGCCTTTTATGATTGTGTGGCGGCATTCCTGGGGCGATGCCCCAGGCTGGTATGGGGCCGGGCCGTAGGCCCTGAGGATGCGGAGAAACATTCCACACTCGGCTTCGCGCTGCCGCCTGATGCCCCATGGGAAAGCAGGTGCGCGGCAGGCCGGCGGCGGCGGGTCGCGATGAAGGTGAGGGCGGCAATTCCGAGCATGCTGGCGGAAGGCTCGGGCACGGCCTGGGCAAAGGTGTTGCCGGCGGTGATGGTGGTGAGGCCGGGAGCGTTGCCGTAGATCACGGTGTGCGCCGTAGTGGAGAGGAGGATTTCAAAGCTGGTGATTTCGCGTTTTCAGGGAGAAGCCGGCGACTCCGGTGGACGGAAGAGCCGGATGCGGTAAGCGAACTGGGGTTCGAGGCCTGACTGCGACCAGGCGACGGCGCACTGGGCCGGGTCGTCGAGCCGGCGAAATCCGGCGGGCAGGGCGAGTCGGTTGAGGTCTTCGTAGCCTGTGGCGACAAGGAGCGGGCGGCCGGCGGCGTGGGCCGTCTCGACGGCGGCGGCGAGCGCCTCCGGAGCGTCGGCCTCGCGGGCGTAGGGCAGTGAGGGGAGGTAATACTGGAGGGCTTCGGCGCCGAAGCCGTAACCGAAAACGTGGGCGCCTTCGGCCTCGGCGGCGCGCAGCACATCGGCGGTTTCGCGCAGCGGGGAAAAACCGCGAGTGAGCACCGGCGAGAGCCCGCCCGTCAGCAGGATCCCCAGGCAGAAAAACCCGATGATGGCGCGTTGATCCCACCATGACGGCAGCCACGGCAGACGGAGACGCGTGAGCCGCTGCGACAATTCGAGAGCGATCCCGATCGCGGCCGCCAGCGGCGCGGCGACAGCGAAGAGGAACCGCGGGTAAAAGTAAAAGCCCGTCGCCCACACCCCGACGAGAAAGACAGCGGCACCCACCAGCAATGCGACGAGACCGGCGACCCCGGATACGCCAAGGTCGTCCGGCCCGTGCCCGCGTGACAGACTGACGGCCAGCGCCACGCCGGCCATGGCGAGAATGAGGACGACAAATGCAGGGATCACACTCGCGCTCCCGACAGCCACCTGCGTGAGCGTGTCGAGAAGGACCGGTCCGTCGAGCAGCCGGCCATCCTGGTTTTTTTCGCCCCAGCGGGTCGCCTGAAGGAGGTTCGGGAGGAAGAGCTGGAGGAACAGCATGGCGCCGGCCGCCTGCACGGCGGCAAGCCTCGCCAGCCGCCGCCAGCGCTCCGCGCCGGCGTGGCGGCGGACGATCCACCAGACACCCGCGACGCAAAGCGAGAGGCAGACCCACACGCTGAGGAGATGCGACCACAGGATGAGCGCCTGGCTGATCCCGAAGATCCACCAGGCCGCCGGACTTTCGCGGTGGCGGCCGTCCATCGCGACTGCAGGCGCGCCGGTATCCGCGTCGCGCGAAAGCGGCTCGCTCGCGCGGCCCGGTGGCCCGCAGGCGCGCCAGAGCGCCCAAAGACCGATGAGCGTGAGCGGCACAAGAAATGTGTACCCGCGCCCGTCGATCCCGTACCGGATGTGCCACGGGTGCATCGCGAGGAAAAAAGCGGCTGCCAGGCCGCCGCCCGGCATTCCCCACGCGCGCAGGAGCAACGCGACGAGCGCGATCCCGGCGAGCGAAGCGGCGAAACCCGGCAGGCGCAGGACAAACTCGTTGAAGGCCCCGGGCGGCGCTCCCGTGACTTTCCGCCACACCTCGTGGCACGCCTTGCCGGCCACGGCCATGGGCGGATGGTTCGCCGGCTTGCGGTAGTTCCACATCGCCTGCGCGAAGGTCGTTTCCCGAAATCGCATCTTCCCCGGGTTCTTCCGGTCCGGCCGCCACTCACCGACTGACGCATTGCGCGCCTGCCACACTTCGTCCCACCACAGCGATGATCGCGCAAGCGGGACGCGCAGCGCGGCCGCCAGGACCAGGATCAACCCGAGCCCGATCCAGAACGCCCGCCGCCTCCGCGCATCCTCCACGCACGGCGCCACCCAGGCAGCCACGCCACGGTCATCCACCACGGTCCCCGCACACGCATCGCCACGCGTCAGCGACCACCAGCGGCGCGTGCACAGCAAAACGGCGAGCACCACCACGTTGGCGGCCGCTGCGTACAGCGATGCCTGCTTGGCGGCGGTGGGCCAGTCGATCATGGCTCGATGTCAATGGGCTCCGGCATAGGCGGGGTCGCGATTCAAATCAATCCCGTCACCAGTCCACCTTCACCTCCTGGGGCCGGCCAAAGCGGTCGAGGTACTTGATGTGGCCGTGCTCGCGTCCGAACTCGTGGACGGCCTTGGTCACTTTCACGTCGTAGGCGCAATAGCGGGCGATTTCGAGGATCTTGCCTTCGCGCCACCACTTGATGGCATCCAGGCCGTCGGCTGTTTTGCCCAAACCCAGGCTGGCGGTCGCGACGGACTCGAGCTTGAGCCGGTGGCCGATCCTTTGCTCGATGTCGATGAGCAGGTCGAGGTTCACTGTCTGGCTCGGCAAATCCCACATCGTGTACGGCTGCAGCACGGCGAGGTCGAAGCCGATGTGGTTGAAACCGACCACAAGATCCGCGGCGCGCAATTCATCGGCGAGTTCGGCCGCTGTGCCTTCGTGATAGATCCTGTAGGCGTCGGCGGCTGTGTTGTAGGTGACGCCGATGGAAAGACCCATTTTGTCTTTGCGGGCCCAGCCGCCGACGTCGCTGGCGAGGCGTTGTGTTTCGAGGTCGAAATAGACGATGTTTTTCCCAGCCATGTGAAATCGGATCGGGGCGGATCAATCGATGCGGCGCGAATCGTTGGGGCGGCTCTGGCGGTAGGCCTCGCGCAAGGCGGCACGCTGTTGTTCCAATTGAGCGCGCACCTCGGCGGCCAGGCCGTCGGGGAGCGGCTGGCTGAGGATGAACAACATTCTGACGCCGAGATAAACGCCGAGCGAGACCGCGTAGACGACCCAGGCCGCGGGGCGCGGGCTGGCGTGGATGATTTCGGTGCCGGCCAGGTGATCCCAGACCATGCGGCCGCTCTGAAGGAACAGCATCAGGGAGACCAGCGACCCGAACATCGCCATCTGCGAAATGAACGATTCGAACATCGCCATCTGCGAAACGGGCAATCCGAACGCCGACGGCGAATATCCAAACCCCCAGGTGAACGCCCAGATGAAGAAGGCGCGTTTGAGCACGCTGGTGAAAGCGGGCAATTCACCCGCGTGGTCACGCACATGCAAATTGAAGAGCCATTTGCCTGGCGTCGTGCCGAACCGCGAAAGCAGCCACCCTTCGAGGAAAACCCAGACCAGCGACTGGAGCGGAATGAACCAGAAGCCGATCAGGGACGGAAACGTAAATGCCGAAGCCGGCAGCAGGTCGAGCGCGGCGCCCGCAAGGCACACCAGCGAAAACCACAGCATGGAGTCGAAACTCCGCGCCAGAAACCGCGGCAGGGCGCGCAGGCCGAAGCGCTGCCACCTCGTCTCCGACCGGGGCGGCGGGGCAGGCGCGGCCGTCCGCGGCGGCAGGCTGTCCGCGGGCAGCGTCCCTCCATCGGTTTCCGGCCCGAACGGAGCCTCGTCCGCGTCCTGCTCCGCCTGCTCTTCGTCCGTGGAGGGCGGCAGATACGGAGCAATGGCATCGATATCCCGGAGCGGGAGCCAGCCTGCCAATCCGCTGTGCCAGCCGAGGTCCGCGGGCGAGGCTTCGCCGCGGTCGATCATTTCCTTGACCTGGAAGACGCGGAATGGACCACGCTGCATGCCGTTCTGGGTGAGGTATAAATCCATGAGGAATAAAGGAATGGCTATTCTGACCGGAGTGCGTTCGCCGGATCCTGGCCGGCCGCCATCAATGCGGGAAGCACGCCGGCCAGCGTGCTCACGATCATGGAAATCCCGCAGATGACCACAAGGTCGCCGGCCTGAACGTCACTCGGGATTTCGCTCACGCCATATATCGCGGGATCGAGTATTTCCACGCCGAAAAGAATGGAAACGAGCGTCTTGATCTGCATCCGGAAATGCAGGAAAACCAGTCCGCCAAGCACGCCGGACACCGTGCCGAAAAAACCGACGATGATGCCCTGAAGCACGAAGGCGGCGACGATCTGCGAAAGGCGCGACCCCAAGGCCCGCACGACGCCGATCTCCTTGCGCTTGTGGATCGCCACGGTGGCCAGCGTGACGATGATGCAGAAGGCGGCAACGATCATGATCAGCAACAACAGCACATAAAGCATGCCGCGCTCGCTCTCGACAGCGTCAAAGTACGCCCGGTTCCTTTCGCGCCACGTCTCGCTCGCCCAGTGCCATGGCAGGACGGCTTCGACCGCGTCGCGGTACCGGCCGACCTCCAGAGCGTCGGGCGTCGTGACACCGAGGTAGTCGATGGCATCGCCTTTCACCATCATTTCCCCGCCGATGTGCAGCGGGATGAAGATCGGGACGAAGCGCTGCGGCGTGCGAAAAATGCCGGTGACCGTGAGTTCGGCAGGTTGAACGATCTGCTTCATCCTTTCGAACCACTCCTCGGTCTCGCCGCGCTCCTCCTTCGGCGTCTTTTCCCATTCGTCGATCATCCGGTAGGCCTCCTCGGCGTTGCGGAACGACTGCACCGTGATCGTCTGGCCGACGTACACGTTCCATTTCACGGCCATCGCCTCCGAAATCAGCGCGTTGTCGCCGTCCAGATCCACCGCGCCTTCGATGATGCGCAACTTCGACTCCAGGCCCGCCGTTTCGAGGTCGACGGCATTGAGCTGGACCGGCTCCAACACCTTGCTGCCATCCTGCCGCCGCAACTCCACCGTGCCGGGAACCTCGATGACCGGACTCACCGCGACAACAGGGCCGGCCAGCGCCCGCAATTCGGCGGCCACGGTGCGCCAGTTCGGCCGCGTCTCGGCGGCTGCGCCTTCCGGGAGCGGATCCTCGACGACCACAATGTGCGGCTCGAACGTGAGCAGTTCCTCGCGCACCTTGTTCTGGATGCCGTTGATCACGCTCATCACGACGACGAGCGCGCCGACCCCGAGCATCACCCCGACCACGCAGAAGAGCGTGATGATCGATATCACCGAACGCTTCGGCTTCAGGTAGCGCAGCGCGAGGAACAGCGAAAATGGCATGATGAAAACGTGGAGACGACGGGGCGGTTGAAAATCAGGCTCCGGTGTGCCGGCGCATCCACCGGCTCGTGGCGCCGGATGTTGGCGGGCACAGGCCGCCATGTCAAAAGCCGGCA
>CAZYHO010000354.1:0-5493 GCA_964647495.1 uncultured Akkermansia sp.
AGAAGACGCCGCCACGCACGGGGAAATAAACCTGGAGAGCGGTGGTGGAAACAAGGGCAGCCGGCATAAACTCGCCAAGACCGTAGAGCCCGCCGCCGCCGCGTCAACCGACCCGGCAGGGAGCGAAATCCTCGACCCAGTGACCGGCGCCGACTTCGATGAATGGCGGGCGGGTCGGGCCGGGGTCAAGGCCGAGGCGCTGGGCGAAGCGGCAGCCTTCGACGAAATCGGCGATGGCGGCGACCTGGCCCGGGATGGCGGGGAGTTTTGTCTTGGGGGTCGAGTCGAGGCGCGGGATGCTCTCGAGCAGGCCGCGGGTGTAGGCGTGTCGCGGCCGGGCGAAGAGGTCGCGGACATTGGCGCGTTCGACGATGCGGCCGGCGTACATGACGGCCACCTCGTCGCATGTTTCGGCGATGACGCCGAGGTCGTGGGTGATGAGGATGACGCCCATGCCGATATCGCGCTGGAGTTCGGCGAGGAGTTCGAGGATCTGGGCCTGCACGGTGACGTCGAGGGCCGTGGTCGGTTCGTCCGCGATGAGGAGCTTCGGTTTGTTGATGAGCGCCATGGCGATCATCACACGCTGGCGCATGCCGCCGGACAGTTGGTGCGCGTATTCATCGAGCCGGACTTCGGGCGACGGAATGCGCACGCGATCGAGCATCTCGATGCATCGGCGGCGCACTTCGGCCGGCGGCAGGTCGTGATGCAGCGTGACCGCCTCGGCGAGCTGGCGGCCGATCGGCTGGACCGGGTTGAGGGCGGTCATCGGCTCCTGGAAAATCATGCTGATGCGATTTCCGCGGAGGCGGGCCATTTCGGGAAGCGGCAGCGTGGCCAGGTCGCGGCCTTCGAATTCGATGCGGCCACCAAGGATCTTGCCGTGTGGTTGCATGAGCAGCCGCATGATGGAAAACGCGGTCACACTTTTGCCGCAGCCGGACTCGCCGACAAGGCCGAGCGTCTGCCCCGCAGAAACGGTCAGATCGATGCCATCGACGGCCACGACAGAACCGGTCTCGGTGTCGAATCCGACGCGGAGGTTTCGTATGGCGAGCAGCGGAGTGTCTGGCATGATTCAGGGGGACTTGAACTGGTCGAAAACGTTGATCTGCATGGGAAATTTCTCCCCGCGCTTGAGCGCCTCGCGCGTGGCTTCCTTCTCGGCCTGGTCGATCCAGAAGACCATGTTTTCGTCGGCGTCGCGCGCGGTTTTTCCCTGGAAGCCCTCGGGCCATTTGAGCCAGCGCCAGTACGCGGTGCGGAAAAACGGTTCCGTGAAGGCCGGGATGAAGGCGGCGTCCTCGTGAAGCCAGGCTTCCATCTCGCGCGCCAGGCGCACGATGTCTTCCATGGTCGAGGCGCGGTCGTACTGCTCGATGAGGGAATTGAGATGCGGGTCGCTGGTCTGGGTTTCGTTGTTGGTTTCCGTCTGTACGGATCCGTCTGGCTTGTAGGCGTTGGCGCCGTGAAATGTTTCCCAGTAGCGCGGATACAGCTCAACCGATGTATTCTTCGCGCCGAAGCTGACCTGGTGCTTCTTCTCGTCGATCTTCTTCCACGCCGCAGTCGCATCCATGATTTCGAGGCGGTACTCGACTCCCGCCTTGCGTGCTTCCTGCTGGAGGATCGTCAGGCTCTCGGACAGGCGTTTGTAGCCTGTGGTGATGGTGAAACCGAGCCGCTCGCCGGCCGCATTGCGAAAGATGCCGTCCGGTCCGCGCTCGGTGAAGCCGGCCTTGGCAAAACAGGCGGCGGCCTGGGCGGGATCGAACGGGCGCGCCTTGGTGTCCGGAAAAGTGACGGCGACATAGCCGTCGGAGGTTGTCTGCATGCGCTGGGCGTCGCCTCGAAACACGGTCTGGCACACGAGATCCCAGTTGGTGGCGAACTGGAGGCCCTGGCGCACGTTGCGGTCTTTCAATAGTGGCATCATCGAGTTGATGCTCATCCCCCAGCTCGGGCGCGGGACCTGGTTGTAGAACGTGGTGCGCACGATGCCGCCGTTGGCGACGTTCGGCTCGGCGTCCGAGAGCTTGTTGTACCAGACATCCGGAACGATGCCGGTGGCGCCGAAGATGTCGAATTCCCCGTTCTGGAAGAGGGCGATGATCTTGTCGCGGTCGCGGACGACGCGGTAGTCGAGGCGGTCCGGGTTGTAGCGATAACGGAAATGCTTTTTGTCGCGCGCCCACCAGTCGGGCACCTTGGTGAGTGTGACGCCGCGTCCCTTGTGGATGTTTTCCGGCAGCACCTGGTAGGCGCCGGTGGTCGGCTCCATGTGCCATTGATAATGGCGGACGTAATCTTCGGCGAAGTCGCGGTAGAAATGCGTCGGCACCGGGCGCACCAGCGAGGAGGCGCGGTAGAGCATGTCGGGCTTGGATTCCGGCAGCGTGATCGAGATGGTGAGGTCGTCGTACTGGGTGATTTTCGAGATCTTTGTTTTATAGGCGTCGTTGTACCACGGGTCCACGATGTGGGGCGACCGCATGAAGTGGAAACAGAAGAAATAGTCGTCCGCACGAATGGGAACGCCGTCGGCGAACGTCGCGTCGGGGTCGAGCCGGAAATAAACCGTGCGGCCGTCGTCGCCGAAGGCCCATTCACGGGCGAGGCAGGGGAAGTGCTGCTCCGGGTTGTCAGGGTGCGGGACGACGAGGTAGAGCGTGATGTTGTCGTGAATATAATTGCGAAACGAGCCGTTGGCGTCCGGGCCGACGAAGCGCAGCGTGCGCGGGAAATCGGTGATCACGTAGTAGAAGGTGCCGCCTTTTTGCGCGTCGGGCGAGCCCACCTCGGGGACATCGGCGCCGTCCTGCCACACGAGACCGGCCGGCAGGTCGGCGGGCGTGGCCCAGACGAAGGAGTCAGGTTCGGATTTGAAGAACTCCATGGCTTCCTCCGGCAGCGGGATCCGTTCGCGCGGATAGCTGAACGGCTTGGCCTCCGGCGCGCCGCAGCCCGAGGCGAGAAGCGCAAGGCAAAGCGCGAGACAGGCAGCGAGGCCGGCGCCGAGCCGGGCGGCGGCGGACGCGCGTCGCGTTGCGCGTGATGGGATGGCTGGAGCGTTCATTGGTACGTGCTGAAGCGGCGCGGGTCGTAGGCTTCGCGGATGGCTTCACCGACGAAGGTGATCAGGAGGAGCACAAAAGTGATGGCGACGAAGGTGAACGTCACGATCCACCAGGCATGCGTGGCGCCGAGCCCGATCTCGAGCATCTCGCCCCAGCTCGGCATCGGGCGGGGCAGGCCGAAGTTGAGAAAATCGAGCACGGTGACCGAATAGATGGCGGCGGCGATCGTGAACGGAAGGAACGTGACGAGCACGGCCACGGTGTTGGGCAGAATGTGCCGGAAGATCGTGCGCACCGGACCCGCGCCGAGCAACCGCACCGCGGCCACATAGTCGCGCGCCTTTTCCTTGAACGTGATCGTGCGCAAGAAGGCGGAATCGGGAGCCCACGAGAAGGCGACCATGATCACGAGCAGCATGGCCACACGCACCCAGACCGCCACGTCCGCGGGCACCAGGCTGACGGCGATGATGACCATGTAGAGAAACGGAATGTTCTGCCAGATTTCGATGAGCCGGTAGCCGAGCAGGTCGACCCATCCGCCGAAATAGCCCATCGCGCAGCCGATGGCGACGGCGAGCAGGTAAACCACGGCCGTGAAGATGATAGCGAACGTCATGATGATCCGGAAACCATAGAACAGGCGGGCGAACACGTCGCGGCCGGTCGGGTCTGTGCCGAGCCAGTGGCCGCTGGACCAGCTTGGTGGTGTCGGATTGATCATGTCCGGGCGAGTGTCGTTTTCGAGCGGCCCGTAGGGCACCGGAGGCATGAGCACCCAGTTGCCCTTGGCTTCGGCGCGGAACCGGTCGCGCAGGGCGCGGTAGTCGGTTTCGTAGCCGTAGCTTTCCCCGAACTTGGTGCCCGGGATGAAGGCGCCGTACGTCGGGAAATGGAGGCGGCCTTCGTGCTTCACGACGAGCGCGCGGTTGTTGACGAGGAGTTCCGCGCCGAACGACAGCAGATAGAGGAAAACGAGGATGAGGAACGACCACCAGCCGCGGCGGATCGAGCGGAACCGGCGCAGGCGTTTCAGGGTCAGTGGGCTGAGGCGGACCATGGTGGATCAGGTGAATTTGACGCGGGGATCGACGAGGGCCACGGCCGCATCGCTGACGATGTTGCCGAGCATGATGAGCAGAGCGCTCAGCAGCGTCGTGCCCATGACGATCGGGTAGTCACGGTCGAGCACCGACTCCAGGAAGAGCAGCCCGAAGCCGTTGATGTCGAAGACGCGCTCGATGAGGAACGAGCCCATGATGAGCACGGTGACGAGCCGGGAGAGCGTGGTGGCGATCGGGATGAACGCGTTGCGCAGGGCGTGGCGGCGGATGGCCTGGTCAAAGGGAAGGCCCTTGGCGACGGCCGTGCGGATGTAGTCGGCGGAGAGGTTGTCCATGAGCTGGTTCTTCATCATCATCGTCAGGAAGGCGAACGAGCCGATGACATAACAAAAGAGGGGCAGCGCGGAGTGGTACAGGATATCCCGGATTTTCCCGAACGTGCTCATGTCGGCGAAATCGTGGCTGGTGAAGCCGCCGGCGGGGAACCACGCGAGGCGCACCGCAAGCCAGATGACGAGCAGCGCGCCGAGTGCAAACGCCGGAATGGCGTACCCGGCGAAGACAAGCACGGACGTGATGTTGTCGAACGGCCGGTTGTGGCGCAGCGCCTTCAGCAGCCCGAGCGGGATCGAGATCACATACGTGATGAGCATGGTCATGATGCCGTAGTAGACCGAAATCGGCAGCCGATCGCGGATCATGCTCACCACCGTGTCCTGGTAGCGGCTCGAATGCCCGAGATCGCCGGTCAGCACGCCGCTGAATCGGCTTTGATAAACCTCGACACGCTCGATCGCAGGAGCCTCCGTCCGATCGGTCTGATCGGTCTGATCG
Source organism: uncultured Akkermansia sp. (assembly GCA_964647495.1). Taxonomy (GTDB): domain Bacteria; phylum Verrucomicrobiota; class Verrucomicrobiia; order Verrucomicrobiales; family V1-33; genus CAJBME01. The sequence goes on from CAZYHO010000354.1 coordinate 4,979, forward strand.
GTCTGATCAGTCTGATCAGTCTGACCCGTCTGATCGCCCTGAGGCGCCGCTTTCGGGCCGAGGCTGCGCACTTTCCAGGCGCCGGGGTGGTCGCCGTCGGGCGTGGTCAGGCGGTATTTTCCCGGGCCGTCGCGGTGGACGAGCAGGCGCTCACGGGTCAGGGCGGTGCGCACCGGTTGCGTGGCCTGATCGTCGGGAAAGTCGAGCTTCTTGCGGCCGATGGCGGTCGGCCAGACGCCGAGCCATTTGGCGTACGCGCGGAGGTAATTGGTGTCGTCGAGGTTATAGAATTCCTTCAGCTGCTGCATCTGCTCCTCGGAGAGCGCCTGCTGCTGGCCGACCTGCGTGCCGCGACCGGCGCCATCGGTGGACGCGCGGCGCATCCCGGAGAGCATCGTTTCCACCGGGCCGCCGGGCACACAGCGCGTCAAAATAAACACAAGCAGCGTCACCCCGATGAGCGTGGGTGGAATAAGGAGGAGCCGTCGAATGAAGTAGGCGCGCATGAGCGGATC
>CAZYHO010000355.1:0-5491 GCA_964647495.1 uncultured Akkermansia sp.
CCGGCCCGGTCCCTGAGGGGAGACAGGAGATGAAGTGCTCATAGGTATAATAATTATGGAAATTTGTCGATTGGCAAATAACTTTTTTGCGTCTCTGTACTGTTCGGGTGTTCTGGCCGCAGGGCGCCCAGGCGGCGGGCTGCTGACAGGCCGGCTGTCTGGAGGCGGCACATTCGCTTTTTTTTTTCCATGCCCAGTTGGCTGACCGCGCTGATATCCGGCCTGATCGAAGGCCTGACGGAGTTCATTCCGGTGTCCTCGACCGGACACTTGTTGATTGCCGACCGTTGGATGGGGAGCCGGCCGGAGTGGTTTACTATTTTTATCCAGGTGGGCGCCGCGCTGGCGTTGTTGCCGTTGTTTTGGAGGAAGCTGACCGGGCTGCTGGCGACGTGGCGGGAGGCGGCCTCGCAGGATTATCTGGCGAAACTGGGGACGGCTTTCATCATTACGGCCATCGGCGGAGTGGCGCTGGAGAAATCGGGCTTCCAGAAGCTGCCGGATACGGTGGGGCCGGTGGCCTGGGCCACTCTGCTCGGGGCATTCGCGATTTTTGGTATCGAGGCGTGGCGCAAAAACCATCCTGGCACGCCCCAACTGACGTGGACGATCGCCGTGGCCTGCGGGCTGGCCCAACTGCTTGCCGCCCTGTTTCCGGGCACATCGCGATCCGGCGCGACCATCATGATCGCCCTCGCGCTCGGACTCGCGCGTCCTGCCGCCGCCGAGTTCTCCTTCATCCTCGGCATGATCACGCTCACCGCCGCCGGTGGCTACAAACTCCTTGGCGCCTGGCGCGCCGGCGAAATCGTGGACGCCGCCGTCGTCGACGTCATCGTGGCTTTCCTGGCCGCCGCCGTCTCCGCCTTCCTCGTCGTCAAATGGCTCCTGCGCTTCGTCCAGAGCCACACCTTCAACGGCTTCGCCATCTATCGCGTCCTCCTCGGCGTCGCGCTCCTCATTTGGTTTCAGTAGCAGGGGGGACAGTCCCTTTGTGGGTGGACGGTGTGCCGCGGCGCTCCTGCCCGCGCCCGCCGTTTCTCACCAGAACACGCGAACTCCCGCCAGCGCGGTCCATCCGTCGTACCCGTGGCGGCCGTCCATGTGGGCATACTCCACGCCTGCCATGAGCTTGAGGCGGTGCTTCTGTTCGGGCCTTTTCCCCACGTCCTTTCCGTCGAACAGAAAGTACTGAAACCCGGCGTAAAATGCGTTGTACATGTCGCCACCCGCCCCGCCGACCTCGCGTTCGTAACGGCGCTGCACGCTCAGGCCGGTGTCCTCGTCTGAAAGTCCGAGCTGGTAGCGGCCGACGATCTGGAGTCGGCGGGTGAGGTCGTATGTCGGGATGACCACGAGCCCCCAGTTGGCGGCGTCGCCGTCGGCAAAGAGGACCTCGGTCAACAGCCCCCAGGAACCGTCCTGGAGTTCGAGACTGGTAGAGACGCCGTTGTCGAAGGCCGTGAACACGTCATCGCGCTCGTGCCGTTCGCTGTGGATGCAATCGAGGCGCCATTGGGCCTTTCTGAGGCCGAGGGCGCCGGAAAAGTCGTACCCGATGCTGGCGATCGTACTCCAGCCGCCTCCGAACTCCCCGAATTCCACCCTGTCGTCCACCGCCTCTTCGCCCTCGCCCACGGTGTCGTTCGAAAACACGCCGGCGTAGTAGCTCCATCGATCGACTTTGCCATCGATGACCACACCCGAGGCATAGTCCGGGCGAAACTGGTTGATCAGAGCGCCGCGTTCGAAGGTCGGGATCAGGCGCGACGAGGTGGTCCATTCCCAACCGAACTTGGTCTTTTGTTTACCGATGATCACGTTGAAGGCGTCGCCCGGATGCCATGCGATGTAGCCTTCGGTCACGCCTTCGTAGAGATTGCCGCCGCGGTTCATGTTGAAGAACATTTCGGCCTTCATCTCCCACCGCCGCTCGAAAAAGTACGCGCGCGCGCCAACCCGGGCTCGCCGGCTGTCCCAGTCACTGCCGTTTCCGCTCTCGGCGTCCGCACTCCAGAACTGCCCCTGGTAGCGGCCGGTCAGGGACAACTCGTTGAGGATGCCATCCCCTGACTTGTGCACGGTGGCCACTCCCCACAGCGTATCCATCCAGGTGTTTTCGGAGGCGGGTTCGGTGGCGATGCTCTTGTCACTCGTGGCCTCCGATGTGGTACCGGCCAGGACGATCGGGCATCCAAGCGATACCGCCAGGGCACACGCTGCCTGCGCGAAGGGGTCACCGAGGTGTTTCATGGAAATCAAGGAATCCGGAGCACTGTGGGCCGGTCGCTCAAGCGACGGCTCAGCGCTCCATGCGTTCAAATGAACCATGTGAGCGGTTCAACGTGCCTTCGATATGACAAAACCGTCGCACACACCAAAATATCAGTGTGACAGAAACGCCATATAATGCGCCCCGAGGGCGCTGCGGCTGAGGGCGGTCGCCTCGGATGCGGCCGCGGCCGGAATCACGCGTCGCGTTTGGCGCGCGGCTCGCGGGCCACCGTGTCGGCGGCTCCGGCACTGGTGACGAACGGGCCGCCCTGAAGCGGCGCGGCATCGCTGAAGGCGACGTCTGGCATTTCGCTCGGTTTGCCGGCCAGCGGGAACTCCTTGCGAAGTGGAAAGAACGGATACCCCTCCCACATGAGGATGCGCCGCAGGTCCGGGTGCCCGGTGAAGCGGATTCCCATCATGTCGTACGCCTCGCGCTCATGCCAGTCAGCCGCGGGCCAAAGCGCGGTCACGGATGGCAGTTCCGACTCGTCTTCCGGGGTCGCCGATTTCACCCGGAGCGAGATGTTCGCGGCATAGGAATACAGCTCGTACACCACTTCGAAGCGAGGATCGTCCCCGAGGTGATCGATGGTGGTGATGTCCACCAATCCATTGAAGCCCAAGTCATCCCGGCAATGCGTCAAGACCGGCACCAGAGCGGACTTTGCCACTCTCACCGTCTGCTCGCCCCGGAACTCCACCGTGCCCAGCACCTCACCGGGAAACCGGGCTTTGAGCGACTCGACTATGGCTGCGTGCGTCATGCGAAATAGAATGGATCGGAGCGGTGGTGGCGGGGTGCGCGCGGCGGGCCCGGGGCATCAGGCCATCAGGCTTTCCAGCAACTCTTTCTTCTGCCCCAACAACGATTTTTCGGTCTCGATCTTGCGTTGCAGCCGCATCAGCCCCTCCAGCAGCGCCTCCGGCCGCGGCGGGCAACCCGAAATATATACGTCCACCGGCAGAAGCCGGTCAATCCCTTGCAGCACCGCGTAGCTCCGGTACATCCCGCCAGAAGAGGCGCACGCCCCCATCGCGATCACCCACTTCGGCTCCGCCATCTGGTCGTATATCCGCTTCACAGCGAGCGCCATCTTGTACGTCACCGTCCCGGCCACGATCATCACGTCGGATTGACGCGGCGAAAATCGCATCACCTCCATCCCGAAGCGCGAAATGTCGAACCGGCTCGCCCCCGCCGCCATCAACTCGATCGCGCAGCACGCCAGCCCCATCGGCATCGGCCACAGCGAGTTCTTGCGCATCCAGTTGATCGAGGCGTCCAGCCGCGTGAAAATCACGTTCCCCTCGATCTTCGAGTCATACGCCATCGAACCGGCCCCTTCCTGCGCCGCCGCCAGTGATGCCACCAGCGGCTCCCCGGTCCGCCGCAACCTCCCCTGCGTCGGATGCGGTCGCGCCGTCGCCAGCGCCTCCCCTCCCGAGATCTCTGTGGTTCCGCTCGTCATATCGCTTGTGAAATGATTCACAAGCAGACTAGGCGGGTTCCGCCCACCCGGCAACCGGGGATTTCCTCGCAGAGCCGATCTCAATCATGAAACCGCACGGAGGGAGGGGGCGATCGGAAGCCGGCACCCGCGACGCCGGGAGACACGCCACGATTGTTCGGAAAGGTTAAGTAATTGGAATCGCGGACAGGGGGCCAGGTACATTGCAGCGGAAGCCCGATTAATCGTATGGTCCCCTGCGATGCATGGTGCGAACAAATCGTTCGCCTCCTGCTCGGGATCTCGGGAGAATCGGCGACCGGGCCATCCCCTGCACGCGGCAACCGCTGACGCGCCCGGAGGCTCGCGTCCCACCCCGGAGCTTCGCTTTCATGTCTGAGTTCTCCAGCGGGCATTCTTAAAAGTCGCATGGAAGCGGGCGTGTGGGAGATGCGCCCGGAAAAAGGATGAAAGGAGCGCTTGACGCCGCGAGGGGCATCCGGCCAGAATGAGGCTTCGTGTGGCGCGCCTCGTTCACGATTTCGAGCATGAAGAGAGCACTATTTGCTTCGGCGCTGCTGGGCGCTTTGTCGGTGACGCTCCATGGAGCGGCAACACTGTCTCCGTTGACGGGATTTGGCGGTTCGGACGGGTGGCTGGCTCCGGGCGAAGGCGATGGGTTTCTGGACAGCGCGCATCTTGAGCGCGGCCTCGCCTACAATCCTGTTTCGGGGAATCTGCTGCTGACCTCACGCACGGGGGGCAATTTCGTCCGGATTCTCAATGCGAACACCGGCGCCGGGATCGGTTCCTTGAATATGACCGGTGTCAGCGGCGGTACTTTCGCCATCAACATGATCGGTGTGGCCGCGGACGGGGCCATTTACGGCGGGAACCTGACGATCGCCGCCAACGTGAATTTCAAGGTGTATCGATGGGCTGACGAATCCGCGGCGCCGACGGTCGCCTACGACGGGCTGACCGGCTTGGTGCGCACGGGTGATTCTTTCGCCGTGATCGGATCCGGGGCGAGCACCCGCATCGTATCGGCTGGCAGCAACAGTACCGACACGAGCAATTTCGCCGCTCTGACGACCGGGGATGGCCTGGCGTTCACTTCCGTGGCCCGGCTTTCGATTTCCGGGACGAGTCCCATAAGCAACGACTACAGGCTCGGACTCACCTTCATCGATCCGGATACGATCATCGGGACTCAGGGAGAAAACGGTGGCCGCGTGACGAGCTTCGACGGTGTTCTGGAGCAGACGATTCCTTTCGGCGGCACCGAGCGTCTGCTGGACTATGCGGTTATCGGAGGACTGCCGGTTCTGGCCGTGGCGGATACGGCCAATTCCGTTGTCTCCGTCTACGACATTTCCACGCCGTCGGCGCCGGTGTTGCTCGCTTCCGGGACGACCACCTCGGGGCCGGTCGTCATCAACACCAACGCCGTCGGCAGCGTGCAGTGGGGACCGGTCAGCGGGGATTCCGCGACCCTGTACGCCATGAACACCAACAACGGCATACAAGCGTTCACGTTTACGGTTCCCGAGCCAGGCACCGCCGTGCTCGCCATGTTCGGGATGTCGGGAATCCTGCGCCGCCGCCGCTGAGGGCGCCGCTCATGATGGCTGCGGAGCGTTAACGCCCGGATGCTGTTGTCGGTTGCCTTCACATCGAGCCGAGCGTCCAAGCTATATGCTTTGCAATCAGAAGAAGACGCGCATCTATCTGTTGTCCGCCAGTGTCGCTGCGAATGCTGCGCT
>CAZYHO010000356.1:0-5428 GCA_964647495.1 uncultured Akkermansia sp.
CAAGCCCGGTCATTCCGATTTCGCCAGGTGACGCAATTGTTCAGCATTCCAGGACTCGACGACGGCGCGCCTCCGCGTCTCCACGCGCCGTCGCGGGTGGTTCGTTGGCTTTTGGCGGGGGCGACGGCCATGACGGCGGTGGCGGTGGCCGGAGCTTCCTCGAAATCGGAGCCGGATTTGTCGCGGTTGCCGCCGGCCGCGGCCGGGCCGGTTGATTTCGCGCGGCAGATCGAGCCGTTGTTTCAGGGGAAATGCGTGAGCTGCCACGGACCTGAGAAGCAGAAAGGCGGACTGCGTCTCGACCACCCGAGGCCGGCGTTCGCCGGCGGTGACACCGGCAAGGTGATCGAGCCCGGCAAGAGCGCGGAAAGCCGCCTCATCCATCTCGTGGCCGGAGCGGAACCCGAAGCGCTCATGCCGCCGAAAGGCGATCCACTGACCGCGGAGCAGATCGGCGTGCTGAGGGCGTGGATCGATGCCGGCGCCGACTGGCCGGACGACGGCCGCGCCCCGGAAGTGCGGAGCGACCACTGGTCGCTGCAACCGATCCGCGACACGCCGGAGGCCGGGCGCACACCGGACGCCATCGACTCCTTCATCCGCGCCGGATTGGCCGCGCGCGGGCTGACGCTTTCGCCGGAAACCGATCGCGCCACGCTGATCCGGCGCGTCACGTTCGACCTCACCGGCCTGCCGCCCGCGCCCGATGAGATCGATGCCTTTGTCGGCGACTCCGCGCCCGACGCCTACACCCGGCTCGTCGACCGCCTGCTCGCCTCGCCGCACTATGGCGAACGCTGGGGGCGGCACTGGCTGGATGCCGCGCGCTACACGGAAAGCCATGGATTCGAGTACGACAAACTGCGGCCGAACGCGTGGCATTACCGCGACTACGTGATCGCGAGCTTCAACGCGGACAAGCCGTACGACCGGTTCATGCGCGAACAGATCGCCGGCGACGTGATGCGCCCGGCGACGAAAGATACGATCGTGGCCACGAGCCTGCTCGTCTGTGGCCCGTGGGACGAGGCGGGCAGTTCACAGGCCAACATCACGCAGCGGACCATCACGCGCGAGGACGAGATGGAGGATCTGCTGGCGGTTGTCGGGCAGACGTTTCTCGGGCTGACCGTGAATTGCGCCCGATGCCACGCGCACAAGAGCGACCCGATTTCGCACGAAGAATACTACCGGCTCAAGGCCGTCTTCGATGGGATCAAACACGGCGAACGCGCGCTGGCGGGCACGGCCGAGATCGAAGCCCACCAGGCGAAACGCGCGGCGCTGACAAAGGCGGCCACCGACGCCGCGGCACGCGCCGAGGCCATCGAAGCCGAAGGCGCCCGGCTCGCCGTGGCCGCCAACCCGGCCGCGGCCGCGGTGCCCGGCCCGAGCCCATTGCTCAGTTGGAATTTCACCGCGGCGGAAGGCGCGGCGCCCGCCGGCACGCTTCACGGCGGCGCGGTCGTCGCGAACGGCCGCCTGATCCTGCCACACGAAGGCGCCTACTTCGAATCGCCGCCGCTCCAGCGCCCTGTGCGCGAGAAGACGCTCGAGGCCTGGGTCTCGCTGGACCGGCTCGACCAGGGCGGCGGCGGCGTGATTTCGCTGGAGGACACCACCGGCCACTTCTTCGATGCCATCGTTTTCGGTGAACGCCAGCCGCGCCGATGGACGGCGGGAAGCGAAGGGTTTCGCCGGACCGCCGACATCGACGCGCCGCCCGAGCACGAACTGCCCGGAACGCTCGTCCACATGGCCATCGCCTACCGCGCGGATCAGACGATCGCCCTTTACCGCAACGGCCGGCCGCTCGGCAAACCGTACAAAACGTCCGCTCCGCTCCGGGAATTCGACGCCGGCGACGCGCGCATCCTCCTCGGCCGCCGCCACTCGACCGGCGGACGCGCCTGGCTGACAGGCGAAATCGCCCGCGCCGCGGTGTACGACCGCGCGCTCACCGACGAACAGGTCGCCGACTCCTTCGAGGCCGGGGCGCATGCCATGCCGCTCGACGTCATCGTCGCCCATCTCACGCCGGCGCAGCGGGCCGCCCACGCCGAGGCGCGCGCGGCGGAGACACAGGCCAGAAAAGAATTCGACGACCTCGGCCCGGCGCCCGAGGCGCCAAAATCGTATGCCGGCACTCGCTTCGAACCGCCGCCGACGCGGCGTTTCGTCCGCGGTGACGTGACGATTCCCGACGAAGTGGTCACGCCCGGCGCGATCGGCGCGATTGCGGCACTCAGCCCGGACTTCGGATTGGCCGCCGATGCGCCCGAGGCCGAGCGGCGCCTGAAGTTCGCCGAATGGCTCGCCGATCCGCGCAACCCGCTGCCGGCGCGTGTCATGGCCAACCGCCTCTGGCACCACCACTTCGGCCAGGGACTCGTCGCCACTCCGAACGACTTCGGCGTGGTCGGCGCAAAACCGGGCCACCCCGAGTTGCTCGACTGGCTGGCGTCGCGCTTCATCGAAAGCGGCTGGAGCGTGAAGTCGCTGCACCGGCTGATCGTCCACTCGGCGGTATACCGCCAGTCATCCGCCTTCGATGAGCGGGCCGCGGCCCTCGACGCCGACAACACGCTTCTGTGGCGCCACAGCCCGCGGCGCCTCGAGGCGGAGGCGGTGCGCGACGCGATGCTCGCCGTGAGCGGCCAGCTCAACCGCGAGCCGGGCGGCCCGAGCTTCCGGCCGTTCGACGCCCTTCCGTTCCCGGCCAATTCCTACGCCATCGCGGACAAGATCGGGCCGGAGTACGACCGGCGCACTGTTTACCGGATGAACGTCAACAGCGGCAAGGATCCGCTGCTCGACGCGTTCGATTGCCCCGACCCCTCGGTCAAAACACCGCGCCGCGGAGTGACCACCACGCCGCTACAGGCGCTCGGGTTGATGAATGGATCGTTCGCCCAGCGCCAGGCACGCCATCTCGCCGATCGCGCCGCCGCCACCGCCGCCGCGCCTGACGACCTGCCCGCCGCCGTGCGCGCCGCCTGGCGATTCGCCTTCGGGCGCCTGCCCGCCGCCGAGGAGGAGAAACGCGCCGTCGCCGCCGCGCGCGATCGCGGCCTGGCCAGCGTTTGTTGGGCGCTGCTCAATTCCACCGAATTCGTTTATGTCCGCTAGCCGCTCCGCCATCCGCCTGCCAGGGCCGCCAACCGCGCTGTCCCGCCGCCATTTCCTGTGGCAATCGGGCGGCGGCCTGGGCGCGATCGCGCTCGCGTGGATGCTCGACCGCGACCGCGCGCGGGCCGCCGTGCCGCCTGCGGTCTCCGCCCGGCAGCCGCATTTCCCGCCCAAGGCCAAGCGCATCGTGCAGATCTTTTGCGCCGGCGGCGTCAGCCACATCGAAACCTTCGACCACAAACCGGCCCTCGAACGGCTCGACGGCCAGTCGCTGGAGGGCCGCGGCGAAAACCTCGGGTTCTTCGGCCAGCCCGGGCACTTGATGAAAAGCGTCTACGGATTTCGCCAGCACGGCCGCACCGGCGCCTGGGTGAGCGACCTGCTCCCGCATCTCGCCGGCTGCGTCGACGATGTTTGCTTCATCAAATCGATGGTCGCCAAGAGCAACAATCACACGCCGGCGACGTTCCAGATGAACAGCGGATTCGCGCTCAATGGATTTCCCAGCATGGGCGCGTGGCTGAGCTACGGCCTCGGCACCGAAAACGAAAACCTGCCGGCCTTCGTCGTGCTCCCCGACCCGCGCGGGCAGCCGGCGGGCGGCTCGATCAACTGGACGTCCGGTTTCCTGCCCGCCAGCCACCAGGGTGTGCCATTTCGCACGCAGGGGAGCGAACCGATCGCCGATCTGCACACACCGAAAGGTTTCACGGCCGACGAGCGCACGGCCGACATGCAGTTCCTCGCCTCGCTGAATCGCGACTTCGCGGACGCCCACCCCGGCGACGGCGCCTTCGCGGCACGGCTGCGGTCCTATGAACTCGCGGCGCGCATGCAAACGAGCATTCCCGACGCGACGAGCATCGACAGCGAGCCCGAATCCATCAAGCGGCTCTACGGCCTGGACAATCCGGGCACCAAAGGCTTCGGGCGCAACTGCCTCATGGCGCGCCGCCTCCTCGAACGCGGCGTGCGATTCGTCCAGATCCTGAACGGCGGCGCCTTCGGCAGCCCGCGCATCAACTGGGACGGCCACGAGAACGTCAAGGAAAACCACGACACACAGGCGGCGACCATGGACCAGCCGGTGGCCGGCCTGCTCATCGATCTCAAACAGCGCGGCCTGCTCGAGGACACGCTTTTTGTATGGAATACCGAGTTCGGACGCAGCCCGGTCACGCAGGGGCTCAAGTCGACAGGCCGCGACCACCATCCCGCCGTGTTCACGAGTTTCCTCGCCGGCGCCGGCGTGAAAGCCGGCTTCACGTACGGCGCATCGGACGACATCGGTTATGACGTGGCGGAGAAGCCGGTCACCATTCCGGATTTTCATGCGACGCTGCTTCATCTGCTCGGGCTCGACCACGAGCGGCTCACGTTCTATCACAATGGCATCGATCGCCGCCTCACCAACGTCGAGGGAGAGATCGTTCACGGCGTCCTGTCCTGACGGCGCCTCCGTCCCCCACCCTCTCCCGCGGACGATGCGGCCCGCATCCCTTTCATGACACAATCCAACGGTTCCCCATTCTCACTGGCCGGGCGCGTGGCCCTGGTTACCGGCAGCACCACGGGCCTCGGCAAGTCCATGGCCATCGCACTCGGCCGCGCCGGCGCCCGCGTCGCCCTCAACTATCACAACAACACAGCCCGCGCCGAAGCCGCTTTCGCGGACTTCAAAGCGGCCGGCGGCGAAGGCGCGCTTTTCCGGGGCGACGTGACGAGCGAGTCCGACGTGCCCCGGCTGGTCGCCGAAATCACGGAGCGTCTCGGCCCTGTCGATATCCTTGTGCTGAATGCGACGCCGCTTCAGCCGTTGAAGCCGATCGAGCAGTACGACTGGGCCTTCTACCAGCAGATGCTGGATTTTTTTATCAAGAGCCCGTTCCTGCTCGGCCGCGCCTGCCTGCCGCACATGAAAGCGCAGCGCTGGGGCCGCATCATCAACATCGGCTCGGAAGTCGTCGCGCGCGGCGTTCCCAACTTCACGGCGTACCTCGCCGCCAAAGGCGGCCAGAACGGATTCAACCGCGGCCTCGCCACCGAGGTGGCCCGCTGGGGCATCACCGTGAATATGATCTGCCCGGGATGGATCCCGGTCGAACGCCACGCCAACGATCCACAAGAGGAAAAAGACGCGTATCGCGTGCTCATCCCGGCGGACCGGTGGGGCGTGCCGGATGATCTGGGAGGCGCCGCCGTTTTCCTGGCATCCGAGGCCGCGTCCTTCGTCAACGGTCAGAACCTCCACGTCAACGGAGGCATGACCGTGCATTGAGGCGAGATGGTGCACGGTGCA
>CAZYHO010000357.1:0-5428 GCA_964647495.1 uncultured Akkermansia sp.
CGCAACCACATCCTCCCAGCACACCCCGTGCCACTGGCGTTGGTCATTGGTCATTCGTCATTGGTCATTCGTCATTCGTCATTCGTCGCGGGCCGCTTGTGGCGTTTTCCCCGCTGGGCGGCCGGATCGTTCGGCTCCACTTTGCGTCCTGACTTTTTGAGTACCGAACATCGCCCTCTGATCTCTGATCCCTGGCCCGAGCACCGAATACCGAATACTCTCCCGACCTCTGATCCCTGATCTCTGACCTCTGAACACGGCGCCTTCGCAGGCACTACGATGCGGCGACGGCGGCGACGGCGGCGAGGTCGGCGGGGGTGGCGGGGCGCCAGTGGCCGGGCGCGAGGTCGTCGAGGACGAGCGATCCGATGGCGAGGCGGTGAAGCGATTCCACGTGATTTCCGGCGGCCGCGAACATGCGGCGCACCTGGTGGTAACGGCCTTCGACGATCGACAGCCGGGCGCACTGCGGCGACACGACATCCAGGCGCGCGGGCAAACACGGTTTCGAATCGCCGGCCAGAAGCAGCGTGCCGCTGGCGAAGAGATCCGCCTCGTCACCGCGCAGTGGCCGCGCCAGTGTGGCCTCGTACGTTTTCCAGATCCCGCGTTTCGGCGAAATGAGCCGGTGCAGCAGGCCGCCGTCATCCGTGAGCAGCAGGAGGCCGGACGTTTCCTTGTCCAGGCGACCGACCGTCGACAGCGGCGGGTTTCGCCGTCCGAAACGCAGCGGCAGCAGGCCGTAAGCGTTCGCTCCCTCGCCCTCGTCGTGCGAGCAGACGAGGCCGCACGGCTTGTGCATCACGAGCGTCAGCGGCGCCTGCGGATCGAGCGGTTCGCCATCGACGCGCAGTTCCGCGTGGGTGGCACGCTCGGACTCGGAGCGCACGACCTGGCCGCCGGCCCGCGTCACGCGGCCAGAAGCCAGGATCGCGGCCGCCTCGCGGCGAGATCCGTAGCCGAGATTGGCGAGCAGCCGGTCAAGACGCATGGCGACGAGGGTTCATGAAATATGGGCATTCCGTCGGAACGCGGCACGAGCCGGGCCGGATGATCGCGCCTGCCTCCGGATCCAGGTGCGACATCCCCGGCGGCCGCCATTGCGCCTGGTCCTCCGGTCGTGTCCGGCTCACTTGAAATAACGCTTGAGGACCGCGCGCTCGGCCGGGGTAAGGGCATCTTTCGAGACGCGTTCACCGCCCTGCCCGGAGTCGGCGACGCCGCCGGCTCGGGCCTGCACGGGGGTTGTATCGAGTTCGTGTTCCTGTTCGCCGATGCCCACGAGATCGGCGGGCGCGGCCCGCGAAAGATCGTCGTTGGTGGCCGCTTCCTGCCGGTTGGTGCCGAGACGGGATTCCTCCTCGCCGAGGAACAGCGGGGCGGCTCCGGGTCCGCGGTTGATGCCGCCCCGGCCCGGGCCCTCCTTTTGTCCGGCGAGAAGTTTCATGAGCATGGCCATTTCCGCGTCGTCCTCGCCCTCGCCATCACCGAGAAAACCGCGGCCGTCCGCGCCCGCGTTCTGGCACGCCTGGCAGGCGGCCATGTTCTTCTTCAGGTTCTCGCGAAGCCGGTCGAGCTGTTCCTGGCTGAGTGGCTTGAGGTTTTTGGGGTCCAGACTGGCGAGCCGCTTCATCAATTCCGGATCGAGTTTCAGTTCGTTGGCGCGCAGGCCGTCGAGGGCGGCCTGGAAGTCGGCGGCAAGCCGGTCCTTGGAATCGGCGGTGAGCTGGTCGGAGAATTGTTCGAGCGCGCGCAGACTTCGCTCGGCCGCCCCCATGTCCACTCCGAGCTGTTTGATCGAGCGGTCGAGGCTTTGACGCAGGGAATCGGTCGCCTCCAGGCTTTCGTGGCTGTACCAGTCCTTCTCTTTCTGGGCTTGCAGATCGTTCAATTTCTCGCTGAGCTGCTCGAGCTGTGCCGGATCGATGACCGACTCCTCCTCGAGTTTTTCCAGCCACTGCTGCATCTCGGGCCAGGAAAGCGGCTGCACCATCGGCGGAACCGAGGCATCGAGCGAACGCGGGATCGGCAGGAAAAAAGCCGCGATCAGCAGACCAGCCGCCGCCGTGGCGGGACCGCCGATCCACCGCCAGGACCAGCGGAATCCGTCGTCGACCGCGGCAGCCGGCGGCGCGGGCCACGGCGCACGTCCAGCCTGCGCCGCGCTCAGCGCGTTGTGCAAGTGCAGGCGCGAGTCGAGCGTGACGAGCGCGGCTTCCCAGGAAACAAACTTCTTTCGCGCGAACCACCAGGCGGCGGCCCCGGCTCCCGCGACCGCCAGCGCACACACAGCGGCAGTCAGGCCGAAATCGAGCACGACATTCTGCGACCGACGCCAGAAAATCACGCCGAACGCCACCGCCGTCACCACAACCAGGCACGGGGCGAAGGCCTGCAGCCACCACGCCCGGTTCACGCGGCTGGCCGTCCGGCGCGCCTCTCGCCGCCAATACTCGGCTGGTGCGGATGGAGTCATTTGAATATGGAATTCCGGCATGCCATCATGCGCCAGCTTTTGGCCGGCCGCGACCGGAATTTTCCGCGGAGGCGGCTGCCGCGGCTGCCCGGCCTTTCAGCAAGCTTGAAAGGCCGTGGTTTCCAGCGCAGCGCCGCCCCCGGGAGCGCCGCAGAAACCGTTCCATCCAGGCACACAACCTGTCCCGCCTGTTGTCCCAACAGTCCACAGGCTCATGACCGGGGGCGGACCAGTTGGCGCAGGGCCGGGGCGGCCTGGTCAATGGCGGCCGCGATCAAGTCCGGGGCGCGGCTCATGGCTTCGGCGAGAGGGAGTCCGGGCGGTGAGGCGGCGAGAAGCAGCGAGAAGGCAGGGCGGGCGGCGTCCGAGACGCGGCCGCCGATGCCGGCGACCGGTTTCCCGTGGCGGTGGGCGAGGGTGGCCACGCCGTGCGGTCCTTTGCCGTCGAGCGTTTGCTCGTCCAGGCTGCCTTCGCCGGTGACGACGAGGTCGGCGGCGGCCACCTCCGCCTCCAGGCGCAGCAGATCGGCGACGATGCCGAAACCGGAAACAATCGTGGCGCCGCAGAACGCCATGAGCCCGAACCCGAGGCCTCCGGCGGCGCCGGCGCCGGGGGATTCCGCGAGAGCGGGAGGAAAGGAGGAGGCCAGCCCCGCCAGCGCGCGCTCGAAAGCCGGAATGTCGCCGGGCTGGACACCTTTTTGCGGTCCGAAGACGCGTGTGCAGCCGCGTTCTCCGAGAAGCGGATTTGTCACGTCGCAGGCGGCCAGGGTTTCGAGCGGCCAGGGGGCCGGCGGGCGGCCGACGACGCGCGAGGCGACCGGCAGATGGTCGAACTCCCAGCCGAGGGCGGCGGCCATGCCGGCGCCGGCGTCGTTGGTCGCGCTGCCGCCAAGCCCGATGACGAGGCGGCGCGCGCCGCGCGCCGCGGCATCGGCCATCAATTCGCCGACGCCGCGCGTCGTGGCCCGCCACGGATCGCGCACTCCGTTGGTGAGCGCGAGTCCGGCGGCGGCGGCCATCTCGATGACAGCCGTGCCGTCAGGCAGGATGACGTAACCCGCTTCCACCACCCGGCCGAGCGGCCCGGTCACGCAAAGGCGCACCCATGTGCCGCCCGCGGCGCCGGCGAGCGCCTCGGCTGTTCCCTCGCCGCCGTCGGCGATGGGCCGGACGATGATTTCCGCCTCCGGCCAGACGCGATGCAGGCCGCGCCGCATCGCCTCGCACGCGGCGGGCGCCGTCAGCGACCCTTTCCACTTGTCCGAGGCGACAAGGATCCTCATCGTCCGTGCAGTACGGGCGGCGGAGTTGCCGGGATGGTTCAGTTTTGCCGCACGCGGTAGTACAGGCTCGCCGGCACGCCGCCCGGGAATGTGCCGAGGTTGTGAACGTAAGTCGTGGTGGCGCCGCCGGACGGGATGTTGTCGTTGATTTCGACCGGCCAGGTCGCCAGCGTCTGCGACGAGTCGAGCGTGTACGTCCGGCCCGGCTGCGATGTCCAGGTCAGCGTGATCTGGTTGGTGGCCGCGTTGTGGATGACGCCGGTGAAGGCGAGCGGAACGGCGCCGCCGCCGCCGCCGATCAATGCGAGCGGGCTTTCGCCGTCGGCGAGCCGCCCGATCTGTTCGGGCGTCAGTGCGTCACCGAAGACCGCGAAATCGTCTATGATGCCCGTGATGTTGGCGGAGCCCACGTCTCTGCCGATGTGGAGCACGGTGAAATCGAGGGGCAACGGGGCGGCGTTGATGCCCTGGACGACCAATGTGCCGTTGAGCCATATTTCCTTGGCATTCCCGTTCTTCTGGAAGACGAAATGGTGCCAGTCCGGCGGATCCGCCAGGTCGAACGGGGACGGTCCGGACACGCGGTGCAGAGCGCCATCGCAGCATCCCGATGTGTCCCAGTAAAAGTTTCCGTCGCCCCAGGTGGCATGCCCGCTGAGGCCGCGGAATGTGCCGCTGGAGGAAGGGGATTCGCCCCAGAATGAGCTGCTGCTGTTGACAGCGTTGAGCTGCTGCCAGAAAGACACGGCAATCTGGTTCTGCGAGGCGGCCAGATTCAGGAAATTGGCGTCCTCCACACGCACGCCCGTGCTCGCCCCGGGCGAGAACCCGAGGTCGATCGCATTGTCGCCGGGCTGGCCGGTGCGTCCACCACCACCGCCCACGTAAAACGCGCCGTATTCGAGGACACCGGCATGCCCTTTTATCGTGTCGAGCGCGGACTCGGGCTCGCTGTCGTCGTCGAACGGCCAGTAGGCGAGCAGATCGAGTTCGCCGGCGCGAAGCGGCGAGGAAGCGGGATCTTTCGGGTTGGTTCCGCCGATGAAGATCTCGATCCCGTCGCCGACGCCATCCCCGTCGGTGTCGAATTTGTTGGGATCCGTGCCGGGCTGGCTGGCGTTTACGAAGGGCTGCGTCGGGTTTTCGATGCCGTCATTCAGCCCATCCCCGTCCGTATCCACCTTGAGGGGATCGGTGCCGGTATCGGTGAGGCTCACCCAGATGCCGGTTCTGGTTTCGACCCCGTCTTTGAGGCCATCGCCATCCGTATCCGCATTGTTGGGCAGTGTGCCGATGGCGAACTCCGTGAAGTTGTCCAGTCCATCCGCATCCAGGTCGCCCAGCCGATCGTCGAGGTTCGGATTGAGACCGTGGGCGGTTTCGTAGGCGTCCGGCATGCCGTCGCCGTCGGTGTCGGTATTCGGCGGGACGAGGGTCGGGCTGTTCGGCGGCGTGCCGGCGGCGAGGAGCCCGATTTGTTCCTCGGTCAGCGCGTCGGCGAAGACCGCGAAATCGTCGATGATGCCCGTGATGTTGGCGGCGCCCGAGTCCCTGCCGATGTGGAGCACGGTGAAATCGAGCGGCAGCGGCGCCGTGTTGTCGCCTTGGACAACGAGCATGCCGTCCATCCATACTTCCTTGGTGTCTCCGTTCTTCTGAAAGACGA
>CAZYHO010000358.1:0-5420 GCA_964647495.1 uncultured Akkermansia sp.
CCGCTGACGCGCCCGGAGGATCGCGTCCCACCCCGGAGCTTCGCTTTCATGTCCGCCACGGAAACCACATGATTTCAAGGAGCCCCTGAGCCGACCGAAACGCGGAACCAGGCGGGGGTGGGAGGGAGCGGGAGGATGGGGACGTCGGCGAGGCGGGAGTTTTGCTGGGCGGGCAGGGTGAGCAGTGTGGACCAGGTGATGGCGTCGGCGCTGTGTTCGATGTGATAGGCGCGGCGGGCGGCTGCGGGGAATGTGAGGACGAGCGTGCCGTCCGGGATGTGGCGGAGTGCGATGATTTCGAAGCGGGATGCGGCGTTTGTCGGGCTGGTGCCGGCCATGGCTTCGGTGCGATCGGACTGGCCGTCGCCGTCGGAGTCCGGCGATGGCGGGTCGGCGGCGCCCGGTGATCCGCCGATGGCGGCGCCGGTGAGCCAGTGGGATGCGAGGTCCCAGGCGCGGTGCGGGGCGAGGAGGTCGGTGGCGACGAGGGAGAAGCCCTCGCCGTCGGTGGCCGGCTGCCAATCGTCGTCGTACACG
Organism: uncultured Akkermansia sp.; assembly: GCA_964647495.1. Taxonomy (GTDB): domain Bacteria; phylum Verrucomicrobiota; class Verrucomicrobiia; order Verrucomicrobiales; family V1-33; genus CAJBME01. Next base: position 538 of record CAZYHO010000358.1, read on the forward strand.
AAATCGAGGATGGATTCGCCGGCGGCGTCGATGAGGTGGAGGCGTTCGCCGGCGTTGTCCAGGCTGCCGATGAATTCACCGGCGACGCGGTGGCCGGCGCCGTGGACGGAGGCAAAGACTGCGGCGTCCTTGACCACGAGGACGCGCGCGCCCGGCGCGAGGGAAGAGGTTTCGCCTTCGGAGAATGTGAACGCGATGCCTTCGATGAACGCGGCGCCGGTGAGGTCGATCGCGACCGGTCCAGTGTTGGCGAGTTCGATGAACTCGGCGTCGGGGTGAGCGGCCGGGTGGTACATGATTTCGCTGACGCGCAGCCATTGTTGCAGCGGGCCGGGCGCGCCGCCGTAGGTCGTGGAAGCGGCGACGCGGCCGGTGCCCGGCTGGTGCAGCGTGAGCGAACCGCCGCGGGCGCTGAGCTGGCCCGGGTAGTTTCCCTGGACAAGCAGGCTTTCGTTGCCGCGCGGGCTGGTGGTGCGGGCGCGGAAGGCGAAGGCGTTCGGCGTGAGGAAAAGCGATCCGCCCGGCTCGATGACTGTGCCCGGTTTGAGGGTCCATTCGATGTCGCCGCGGATGGTCCAGCCGCTGAGGTCGACGTCGTAGTCGTTCGGATTGTCGAGGCGCACGAATTCCTCTTCTTGGCTGGTTCCCGGGTTAAAGACGACGGCTCCGAACTCCAGCGACGGTTCTGGCGGCTGGGCGGCGGGGTTGGCGGTGGTGACACCGTGGATGGTGGCGCCCGTCAGGTATCCCGGGCGGCGGGCGAGGTAATCGTTCTTGATGCGGTTGGTGGCCTGGAGCAGCGAGTAAGTGGCGCCGGAGAAGTGGGTATTGGCGCCCCATTTCGCCTTGTCGGCGGTGACATCCGCGGAGATGAGCGGGACCAGGGTATCGATGCGTTGCTCGAAGTAGCCGGCGGCGAGGAACTGGTCGTTGAGCGTGCGGATGCGGCGCAGGAGCATGCGGCGCGCGCGCGGTGATTTGACGACGGCCTCGAGCAGGCGCATGTACTTGCCGTCGTGGAGCAGGTAGGGCCGGGCGCCGATGAACGGGTGGCTGGTGTTGGGCGGGCCATTGGCGGCCTGTTGATTAAAGACGATGGTATCGGTGTTGAGCGCGTTCGGGCCGAAAGTGAGATCGATGTCCCAGGGGAGCATGCTCCACTCGCGGGTTCCGTTGGTGTCGCGGTAAAGGAAGTGGTTTTTGTCGCTGCCATCGATGTTCTGGGTGATGGCCATGCATGCCATGTAGTTGACCAGCGACGGGACGTCGACGTTGTCGAAAAAGAAGCGTTCGAAATTGGCGCCGGTGAGCGCGACGCCGGCGGCGAGCGCCTGGAGGTCCGCGGTGGATTCCTCGCGGCGCGATTTTTTTTCGTAACCGCTGACGGAATCCAGCCTGGCGCTGTCCGCGCCCTTGTAGTAGGCGCCATTCGGGTCGAGCCCGACGCGGCGCAGGTGGTCGCGGTCGGGATTTTCGGTCATGAGGGCCAGGCTGTAGAAGGCGCCGTTCTGGCGAAAGTGCGTGTGGAAAATGGCGACGGTGGGCAGGCCGGCGGCGTTCATGAATTCGCCGGCGATGACGGCGCGGACGTAACTTTTGTCTGTGTACGTGGTATTGACGTCGATTTCGCTGACGCGCGGGGCGTCGGGGCGGAAGAGGAAGTGGTGGCCATCGTTGAATTCGATCTTGTAGCTTTTTTTCGGCCAGTTGATGGAGGTGCCGCCGCGGATGCGGATGAAGACATTGTCGTAGAATTCGCCGTCGTAGAAGAGCGAGCAGCGCGTGCCGTTGGAGGTTTCCGCGGCGCCCGGTTGCTGGACGAACCAATGCAGCACGGGCAGGGGCGTGGTGATCGCGGGATCGGCGACCACGGTGCCTTGGTAAAGCGGCTGCGTCGCGGGGTCGAAGGCGGGCGGCCAGCGCGTTGCATTGCCGGCGGTGTCGGTGGCGGTGATGAAATACCGGATCATCTGGCGCGGGGCGGCGGCATCGGCCGGAACGGCGCCGGTCCACAAATCACCGGCACCCGCGGTCATCGGGACCGTGGTTTCGGCGCCGAAGTGGGTGCGGTACGTGAGCGAGGCGCCGGCGACCGGGGCCAGCGACGGCGTGAGGCGCGCGGTCACGGTGAGCGGTTCGTCATCGGCGGGCTGGACGGGGGAGTGGGCGAGTTGCTCGACGCGCGGGCCGATCGCGGGCGAGCCGGCGCCATTGGCGTAACCCGGTGACGGCGCGACAAAGTACCTGAGGAGCGCGGCGAAGGCCGGTGTGCCCGGCGGGGCCTCGCTCAGGTCCGGACTGCTCAGGCCGAACGACACGTTGGTTACCTGGGCGGGGAAAGCGGGCGTGTAGGCGCAGGCGATGCCGCCATCCGGCCGGATGAGCGCGAGGAATTCGCCGTCCGCGCCGAGGCGGAAATTCGTGTGCAGCTCGCTGCCGGCGAGCGCGCGATTTTTCTCGGATGCGTACACGAGCAGGAAGGATCGCGCCGGCAGGAACACGGGAGGGAAGACCCATTTCGACGGACGATCTGCCGAGTCGGTGAGCCTCCAGCCGTCGAGATTCACCGGGGCGTCCGTTCCGTTGTAAATCTCGATCCAGTCGGATGACTCGCCGTCTTCGTCGCGCAGGCCGCCCGAATTGGACGCCATGAATTCGTTGATGACCACATCGCCGGCAGGCGGCGTGGTGTCGATCTGCCCGAGATCGAGGCCGAGTTGGCCGCCTTGGTGGATCGCGATGATTTCCCCGGCGCTCAGCGCGCGTCCCCAAATCGCGAGGTCGTCGATCTTGCCATTCCAGTAGCCTGGTGTCGCGGTGTTGGCGGCGGTTCCGGCGGGGTTGAGGCGTGCGCCGATGCCGAGCGGTCCGACTTCGGCGTTGGAGAGCGGCCCGCTGTACGGCACGCTCGAGACCACGGCGCCATTGCGGTAGAGCGTGAGGCGGGATCCATCGGCGGTGAAAGCGACGTGGTGCCAGGCGCCGAGCGGCAGGGGGGGGGCTTCGCGGGTATTCGGCTGGGTGCCGGCGCCGGTCTGGATAAAACTGCTCAGCGCGCCGGTGCTTTCCTGAAACCCGAAGCGGAAGCTGGTGGCGCCCGCGTTGAGCCATGTCTTCGCGATGCTGCCCCAGGGCGGCCGCGAGTCGGCCCAGATCCAGGCCGAGCATGTCATGGTTTCGCGAGGAAGCAGGTAAGCCGGCACGAGGACGAAGTTACGGCCGCTCGGCCCGCGAAACCGGAGCGCGCCGCCCGTCTGTCCTTCGACCCAGACCTCGGTGTCGGGAAACCCGACGAGGGCGCCGTGGTTGGCGTAACCCGAGGCGTCGGCCGCGGTGGCGCCGCCGGTTTCGTCGAATTTCCACCACCCGCGCAGGCCGGCGAGCAGCGGGGTCGGCGGCGCGAAGACATCGAGGACCGCCGGTTCGCTGAAAACTTCGTCGAATTCGTTGGTGACGCGGCAGCGGTATGTGCCGCCGTCCTCGGTGGCGACCGCGTCCCTGCGGAAAGTGGCCGACGTGGCGCCTTCCACCGGCGATCCATCGCGGAACCACTGATAGGCGAGGGGAGTGCTGCCCACGGCGAGAACGCGAAGCGCCGCGGGATCGCCGACGCCGCGCGTCATCGAGACCGGCTGGCTGGTGAGCACCGGCGGCGCCGGATCATCGCTCACCTGGACCACGGCCAGCGCGCCGATGTATGGATTCGGATCCGGCGAGACCGTGGTCGTGCCGGGTGCCGTCCGCACGGTGATGGTGCCGTCGGTTTTCGCCGTGGCCTCGAACTGGGCGATGGCCGAGAAGGGGGCCTGTCCGACGCCTGGAGGATTGAAGTCGTCAATGACCAGCACATCCTCGGCGAAAATATCGAAGTTCCGCCCCGGCGGCGTCGCGAATCCCTCCACGGTGAGAAGCTGCACGCGGTGTCTGGCGCCGGGAGCGAGGCCGGTGATTCGGACCGACCAGCCGTTGGTGCCGTGAAATCCGGAATTCCCGATGCGGTCGCGCGCCGCCTGGTCCGCCGGCCCGGTGAAGTTGACGGCGGTGCCGGAATTCGCTGTCGAGGGCGTCTGGTCACCGCCGGAAACCGCGAGCCATGCGGTGCCTGCGAGCGGCGTCGCCTGCACGCTGACCGATCCCGCCGCGGTGACGCTCAATGTTTCGTTGTTGCCGTTGAGGTTGGCCGCCCTGAGCGTGCCCGGCACGGCGCCGTTCATGAAAGCGGCGCCGATGAAGTCCGGGTAGGCGTCGCTCAGCGAGCCCGACTTGATCACCTCCACGGTGCCCGGCACCAGGGTGGAACGGGCCGCCGGCGCGCAGGCCAGCAGACATCCGAGGGCGATCCACCGCCGCCAATTGATCGCGATCATCGCGTGAGAGTCGCGGAAACAGGCGGCGCGTCAATGCGCGGAGCCGGGCAATCGCTGCGACCCCCGATCATTGGCAAGCTTTGAAGGATCGGGTTTTCCTGCGGAGCGTCGTACTCAGGAGCGCCGCAGTCGACTGCGGCCTGTGCGTATTGGACTGGCGGCAAGGCTCTTGTGTCGCGACTGAAGAGTCGGAACACGGTGTTTTGACCGGTTCCGCGGCCGGGCCGACGAGCCGCAGGCGCCTGCGGCGCTTTGACTGCGGCGCTCCTGGCTGCGCCGCCCACCATCCGCTTGCCATTTCCGCGGCACAACAGCAGGCTCAAAATCGAACCCGCAGGATGAAAAGTATCCGTGCCCGTTTTCACCTTTTGTTCGCGTTTCTCCCTGGTTGCTCATGATCGGGTCTGCGACCGGGACATTACCGCGGTTTCCTGGAGCACCGGGTCGGGGCGGGATCCTGCGCGTCGAACGCGCCCGCGGACCGCCACCACGCCCGCCATGATCCTGTCGCTTCAT
>CAZYHO010000359.1:0-5416 GCA_964647495.1 uncultured Akkermansia sp.
GGCGGCGCGTAGACCGCCGAGGCCGCCGGCCCATTTCGAGAGGAAGGCGTTTTCAGCGATGCCGCGGAGCATGATCGACTCGATGGAATCGTCCACCTTGTAGAGGTAGCAGGAGGATAGCTGGCTGTGCAGGGTGCCCGAGTTGAAGAGGGTGGGGGTGGACGAGCAGAAGCGGCGGCTCCTGTAAAGGCGGTAGAGGGCGATGATCTCGTCCGCCTGGGTGGCGCGCGGCTCGTTGAGGAAGAGGCCCATGGCGACGCGCATCCAGAAGAACTGCGGCGTTTCCAGGCGGCGGTGAGGGCGCACGGTCTTGTCGACGATGAGGTAACGGTCGTAGAGCGTCTGGATGCCGAGGTGATCGAAGTCGAGGTCGGCGGCGGGGTCGAGGGCGGCGGCGAACTTGTCGAGGTCGAGGTCGAGGAGGGCGGGCGAGAGGCGTTTGATTTCGACGCCGCGCTGGAGGTGGGCGCGGAAGGCCTTGCGGTGAAAGGCGGGGAGTTTTTCGATGCCGTCCTTGACGATGTCCCAGCCGAGGACTTCCTCGTAGATGTAGCTCAGGAGGATGCGGCCGGCGAATTTGGCGAAGTCCGCGTCTTTTTCGATGAGGGTCTTGGCGTTGAGGGTGACGAGTATCTGGATATCGGCGCGATTCATGCCGCTGGACATCGAGCGGCGCAGCTCGGTTTCGATCTGGTCGCGGTTCAGGCAGAGGTCGAGCCCGAGCATGGCGAAATCGATGCGTTTGCGCAGATCCTGACCGGTCCAGAATTCCAGGGAGCCGTCCTCATTGGTGACCTCGATGAAGCTGGCCTGGCGTGCTTCGGCGGCGTGTTTGGTGGTGGCCTCGGTTTCGGCGCGGCGGATATCGGCGCGGTGGTGGCGGTAGAGGATGAAATGTTCGGCGACCTTGAAGAAGCCGCGGCGCATCAACTCCTCCTGAACCTTGTCCTGGACGTCCTCGATGTGGATGAAATCCTGGCCGCTCTGGGCGAAGAAGTCGGTGACAGCCTGCGTGATGGCGGCCGCCGCTCCGGGATCCTGCTGGACGCTGAGGAACGCTTTGGTGACGGCGATTTCGATCTTGTCGGGATTCCAGGGGACGGCCTGGCCGTTGCGGCGGATGAGCCTGGGCATGGGGGGCAGTCCGGAGGCGCCCGCCGGGGCGATGGGCGCGCTGCTGGCCGCGGCATGATGGTGGCGGACGACCAGGCTGCGCGCGATGTCGTGCTGGTTGTGGCGGATCAGCGCGCGCTCGATGATTTCCGTGAGGTTGTGCTCGGAGAGGACCAGCGAATCGGCCGAGGCGAGCGGGTCACCGGCGGCGCGGCGCTCCAGTTCCTCATGCACCGCCGCCGCCATGGCGGCGACGCGCCGGCGGTTCGTCTCCGAAAAGATGTCCTGTTCGTGCCGCGAGACGAGCAGGTCGGTCAGCGCCGAGCCGATCAACTCGGCCAGGTGCGCCACATCGACCGGGCGGGCGTCCTCCGGCGACTCGCCGTGCGTCACCCGCACGCGCGAAGGCGACGCCTTGCCCGCGATCGTGCTCGCCCAGTCGAACCGCGGGCGCTCGGCGCCGGCCGAGCCGTTGGTCCCCTGGATAACATGCTTCAAATGCTGGTCCTGGACGACGAAATCGCGAATCATGGTGAGGTGTGAGGTTGAGGTGTTGAGAGAGTAAGTTAGTGAGAAACCGGTTTTTTAACCGCGAATGAACTTGACAGCCAATGAACGCGAATGACCGCGAATGGACAGTCAGCCATGACTTACAGTTCGTCGTCACTGACATGAACCAGCGAGCTGGATTTCTGGTATTCTGTGACTTTGCCTTCGAAGAAGTTCTGTTCTTTTTTGATGTCCATCATTTCGGCCAGCCACGGGAGCGGGTTGGTCTGGCCAGGATTAAGCGGCGGCAGGCCGCAATCGATGAGGCGGCGGTCGGCGATGTAATCGATGTAGCCGGTGAATTCGTCGAGGGTGAGGCCGACCGAGTTGACCGGGAGGCAGTCGTTGATGAAGGCTTTTTCGAGATCGACCGCTTCGCGCATGAGGCCGACGAGTTCCTGTTTGAAGTCGGCGGTCCAGAGTTCCTTGTTTTCCTCGACGAGGTCCATGAAGAGGTTGCGGAAGACCTCGATGTGGTTGGATTCGTCGCGCAGAGTGTAGCGGAACATCTGGCCGATGCCCGGGAATTTGTTCTGGCGGTAGAGGCTGAGGATCATTCCGAAGAGACCGTAGAACTGGGTGCCTTCCATGCACTGGCCGAAGACGAAAATGTTTTTGGCGAGGAGCCGCTTGTGTTCGAGGCGCGTCAGGTCCAGGTCGCGGCGCAACTCGTGGCTGACGCGGGTGACGAATTCGTTCTTTTTCTTCACGGTCTCGATCTGCTCGAACATGGCCTCGCACTCGTGCGGGTTGATGCCAAGCGAGGAGATCATGTAGAGCAGCGAATCGGCATGGATGTTCTCCTCGTGCGCATGCCGGCCGAGCACGAGCTTCAGCTCGGGCGCCGTGACCAGCTCGCGGACGACGTGCTGGATGTTGTCGCCCACGATCCCCTCCGCCGCCGAAAAATACCCGATCCCCATCCGGATCACCCAACGCTCGATGTCCGATACCGCGTATGGCGACTGCCACTGCTCCACGTCCTTCTGCATCTGGATCTCCTCGGGCTCCCAGTGGTTCGCCTTCATCTTCTTGTATAAATCGTAGGCCCACTGGTACTTCAGCGGGAGCAGATTGAACGCCTCCGTCTTCCGGCCGTTGATCACCCGCTTCTCGGCATACGCCCGCTCCGCTTTGGCCTGGTCCAGCACAAACGTCCGATTTCCAATAACAAATGATTTTTCCATGATTCCCTGAATATTTAGATTTTCGAAGTAATTTAGCGAAATTCCCTAAGCCTGTCCAGACTTTTTCCCCGGTCACCACCATTTGTGGTGGGCGGGGGAGAAAGAAGCACAATTTGTTGTGGTTGGCCAGCTGTTCCGGCGAAATTTTCTCTCAAATTTGGCTTGCAGTTCGCGCGGCGAGTCGCCACGCCGTCGATTTCAACGTTCCATGACTCGAAACGCTGTGGAACCGCCGGTTTTTCGGCTTTCGCGGTCTGGTTGCCGGTCGGTCAGGCCGGCGACAGGACGGTATAAAGCACTGATTATCAGAGGATTTAATTTTTCATTGGTGTGCGGCAGAGCAGGGTGGCCGCTTGGCGAAATGCGAATGAGGAGAATTCCCGATTGCGTTTCAAACAATTGTTTACACGGTGGCGACCGTGATTGCGCATCCACCAGTCCCGTCGAAGGAGCATCAGGAGGTGTGCCGCCGGATCATCGAGGCGGCGGGCGGGGTTTTTGCGGAGCTGGGGTACGAGGGGGCGACGGTGCGGCTGATCACGGAGCGGGCGGGGGTGAACGTGGCGGCGATCAACTATTATTTTCGGGACAAGGCGGGGTTGTACGAGCAGGTGGTGGCGGCGTGTCATTGTTCGTCGCAGGAGGCGGCGGACGCATGTCCATGGCCTGGAGCGGCGCCGGCGGAGGAGCGGCTGAAGTTTTTCATCGAGCGGATGGTGAGGCTTTCACTGACTCCTGAGCGGCCGAAGTGGCATCGGGTGGTGATGGCGCGGGAGATGATATCGCCGACGCCGGCGCTGGACCGCATGGTGAGCGAGAACATCCGGCCGGAGCGGGATCAATTGCTGGAGGCGCTACGCGAGATGACGGGCGGGCGGTATTCGGAGCGGGAGCTGCATCTGCTGGGGTTCAGCATCGTGGGCCAGTGTTTGTTTTACCTGCAGAACGGGCCGCTGATCGACCGGCTGTGCCCGCCGTTGTGCAGCGAGCCGCCGCAAGTGGGTGAGCTGGTGGCGCACATCCAACGCTTTTCGCTCGCGGCGGTGCGGGCGCTCGGTGCGCCGGACACGGCCGGCGCGCCTTGCGCGCCCGGCGGCATGCCGTCCGGCGACTCCTGATTTCCGTGTCGAGTTTCCATTTTCACCATCCACTGTTCATGCACCGCGCCGCTGTTTTTTCGCTGATTCTGGTTTCCGGGGTGTTCTCCGGCCACTTGTCCACGCCGCTGGGCGCGCAGACCGGAGTCGAGGTGCCCGCGCGTTTCGAAGCGGATCCGACCGGGGGCGCGCGGGAGGCGCGGCTGCAGGAGTGGTGGAAATCTTTGGGCGATCCGATCCTGGATGAGTTGATCGCCGATGCGCTGGCCAACAACCGCAGCCTGGTGGTGGCCGAGGCGCGCGTGATGGAGGCGATCGCGCGGCGGCGGGCGGCCGAAGGCCAGTTCTGGCCGCAAGTGGGGGCGGATCTGACGGCGGGCCGGGCGCAGACGAGCGAGAGCGGGCGCACGGGCACATTTTCCGGGTTCGCTCCGAGGAACGACTTCATGGGCACGCTGACGACGATCTGGGAGATCGATGTGTTCGGCCGGATCCGCCAGGGTGTGCGGGCCTCGAAGGCGCTGGCGGAAGCCGAGGAGGAGCAGCGGCGGGACGTTCTCGTCATCCTCCTCGCGGAAGTGGCCGGCACTTATCTGGACCTCCGCGGCTGGCAGGCCGAACAGGCGGTGATCCAGGAGAACATCAAGAGCCAGGAGGAAACCGCCGCCCTGACCCGCGTCCGGCGCGACGCCGGCGTCGACAACGCGCTCGCCGTGGCTCAGGCCGAAGGACAACTCGCGACGACGCGCGCCACGCTGCCGCCGGTCGTGCAGCGCATCCGGGAAGCCCAGCACCGGCTGGCCACGCTTACCGGACAGGCGCCGGCGGCGTATCTCCGGAAATTGTCCAAGGCGCGCCCGCTCCCGCGCGGACCGCGCCAGATTCCGGCCGGCCTGCCATCCACGCTGCTCACGCGGCGCCCGGATGTCCGCCGCGCCGAACGCCTGGTCGCCGTGGCGGCCGCGCAGCTCGGCCAAGCCCGCGCCGAACGCCTGCCGGTATTCGCTTTGACCGCGCAGAGCGGACAGCAGAGCGAGGAATTGGGCGATCTGGTCGAGCGCAAATCGAACCTGTGGTCGATCGGCGCGAGCATGAGTGTGCCGCTTTTCACCGGCGGCACGCTGCGGGAAAACGTCAAGGCGGCCGAAGCGGCGTTCACCCAGGCGAAGGCCGGTTACGAGCAATCGATGCTGCTCGCCCTCGAGGAGGTGGAAACGGCGCTCGTCCGCCTCGCCGAGTCCCAGAAAACCCTGGCCGCCCTGCGCGAGGCGGAGGCCCAGGCACTCACCACACTCTCACTCTCGACCGACCTCTACAGAAACGGCGCGGGCAGCTTCCTCAATGTCCTCGAGGCCCAGCGCAGCAAACTGCTCGCTCAGGCCCAGGCCGTCTCCTCCGAACGCCAGGTCGCCCTCAACCTCGTCGGCCTCTACAAGTCGCTCGGCGGTGGGTGGGATACGCTGGCGGGGG
>CAZYHO010000360.1:0-5404 GCA_964647495.1 uncultured Akkermansia sp.
TGTTCAAACCAACAATCAATTCCACGAATGATTTTTTGAATTTTTTGCTCGTCACGCGGGATGCCGCGGCAGTAGGCTCGAAGAATCGTCCCATTTTCCCCCGACGCGGGCCGATTTCTTCGCACTGGTCCACGCCGGGTCACCACAACCTCCAACAAACCCACCTCCATGACAGCACCTTCCCGGCCAGACAAACGCCACCTGAATCGATCTTCCGGTGTGGAGCGGGTTTCGTGGCACATATACGCAGTGCTGAAATGGACATTGGTGTGGCTCGGTTTTTCCGCAGGCGGGTTGTCCGGGCCATGTGCGGCGCAGGAGGAATTGGCTCACCTTGTTGTGGAAACATGGAAACTTCCCGATAACCGGGATGCCTCCGGCCGCCGCGTGCATCACACGCTGGAGGAAACAACGCGCCTGCCGCTCTGGGGAACGGCGACCGACGAGTCCCTCGATCTGGAAACATCCTTTGAAGCGTGGACCGAAGACTTGTACCTGGCCGGCCGTGCGCGCTTTCTGCTGGTTGTGCCCGAGAGTGGAAGTTACCGGTTTGCGGTTTCGGGTGACGACCAGGTGGAACTTTGGCTGAGCGGGGACGCGGAGCCGGTCAATGGGCGGCGGCTCTGCCGTTCGAACCGGTGGACGGCCCGCGACCACTGGGACCAGGCGAACATGCAGCGCTCCAAACCCCTGGCGCTCGAGGCCGGCAGGGAGTATTACCTGGAGCTGCGCTGGGTTCAATGGGATGGCGCGGGTGGATTTTCGGTCGGCTGGAGTCGCGGAAACGACCCTGAAACACAGCTTATTCCCGTTTCCTGGCTTCGTCCGTATTCGGGAATCACCGCCGATACGGACGGCAACGGATTGCCGGACCAATGGGAATCGGAGCGCGGCCTCGCCTCAACGAATACGCCCGTCGGCCGGCGAGCGGAAGCCGACCCGGATGGCGACGGGCTGACCAACCTGCAGGAATGGCGCAGCGGAGCGAATCCGCTGGTCGCGGACGCGGTGGGGCGCGCGGGCCTCGCACGCCATGACCACTGGGAAAATGTCCGTGGCGAATACCTCTTCGATCTCGCCAGACACGCGACCTTTCCCTCATGGCCGGATTCATCCGGGTGGGTGGATACCCTGGATGTCGATTGCGCACCATCGGAATTGAGCGCCGATCTCGTGCGCGGGTTGATCCGCGCTCCGGTGACCGGGGAGTACACGTTTCATGTGGCCGGCGATGACCAGACGGCTTTCTGGCTCTCCACCACGGCGTCTCCGTGGGGAAAACGCCGGCTGGCCACGACCACGGTGAGCACCGGCAAGCATGTGTGGTTTGCGCACCCCTCGCAGGGATCGCAGCCGATATATCTTGTGGAAGGCGAATTGTATTATTTTGAACTCCTCCACAAGGAAAACCACATGGGCGGCCACTTTGCAGCAGCCTGGATCTTGCCTGGAGAAGACCAGCCGACGGTCATCGGGGCCGCCCATCTGGCCGGCTGGTCGCCGAGTCCCGACGATGCGGACGACGACGGCCTGCCGGATGTCTGGCAGGAGAAACACGATCTCAAACGCCCGGACTTGAACGCCGCGGACCAGGGTCCGCTGGGCGACCCTGATGGCGACGGCATTTCCAACGTTCAGGAATATGCCGCGGGCACCGACCCGCTCGTTTTCGACGAGCAGGGCGCACGGTGTCTGACCTGGGAAATCTGGCGTGGAATCGAGGGCAATGACATCGCTTCCCTGACATCCTCGCCGCGGTTCCCGGCCGCTCCGGACCAGAAGTGGCACGCGACAGAGGCGGACTATTCCGACCTCGGCGACAGCTACGGGAGCCGGCTGCGCGGGTGGCTCGTGCCGCCCGTGGATGGCGGCTATATTTTTGAAGCCTCCGGCGACAACGCCGTTGAAGTCTGGATCAGTCCATCGGAGAACAAGTACGAAAAGCGCCTGGTGGCCGAAGTCTCATTCTGGACATACTGGCGCAATCCGCGGGCCAATACACCGCAAACCTCGCAGCCGATTCTGCTCAAGGCGGGAAGAAGGTATTATTTCGAGGTTCTGCACAAGCAAGGCATCCGCGATGACAGCCTCTCGGTTTTCTGGTCGATCCCGGGAATCGGCAAAACCATCATCACAGCCGACTACCTTCTTCCCTGTCAGCCCAGCCCGGACGACGCGGATGACGACGATCTGCCGGATGCCTGGGAGCGTGCCCGGGGGCTTGACGCCACCGTCGCCTCGCGCCTGCACGGCGCCTGGGGCGATCCGGACGGAGACGGATTGCCCAATCTTCTCGAATACCAGCGCGGGCTCGACCCGCTGAAAGCCGACGCCGAGGGACAGCCCGGCCTGGCGTCCTGGGAAATCTGGCAGGATATCCCCGGTGACATCCTCCCCAACCTTTTGCAGAACGCGCGCTTCCCCTTGCAGCCGACCGCGCGGCAGTGGCGCCACCGCCTCGAAAGCCCCTATGACACAGGCGATCAATTCGGCGCGCGGCTGCGCGCCTGGCTTGTGCCTTCCCGGACGGGCCTGCACACCTTCTGGCTCACTGGTGACAACCACAGCCAGCTCTGGCTCGGAACGACCGAGCGGAAGTTCTCCAAGAGGCTGGTGGCGGAAGTCACGGCGTGGGTTGATCCGGGTCACCTGGACGAGCAAGGCTCGCAGCGATCGCGCGCCATCCATCTGGAGGAGGGACGGCGCTACTTCATCGAGGTCATCTACAAGGAGAAGACCGGGGAGGACCATGCGGCCGTTTACTGGCAGCAACCCGGTTCGGATGAGCGCCGTATTGTCGAAGGCGCGAATCTGGCCGCATTCACCTCGGATCCCGAGGATCTGGACGACGACGATTTGCCCGATGAGTGGGAGCGGCGCTACGGGCTTGATAGCGCGTCGTTCGGGCTGTCCGGTGGCGGCGGTGACGCCGATGGCGATGGCCTGTCCAACTCTGAGGAGTACGCTCTCGGGACCGATCCCACCAACGCGGACAGCGACGGTGATGGATTTACCGACGGCGAGGAGGTTTTCGGCTTGCAAACGGATCCTCTCGTCGCGGACAGCGGCCTGCTCGATCCGGAGGTCAAAGTGGGCGGTGGTTCCTTTGCCCGGGCCTCCGGCGAGTGGATGGCCCTGGGGAGTGAAGCCGCCGTGCTCTTCCACCGCACAGGCACCCTGGAATACGAATTCGATCTTCCGACGCCGGGCGTCAAGCTCCTGCGCCTGGATCTGCGCCTCACCGGCGGCCTGCTCGATGGCGCCCATGCGACCGTGAGCCTCTCACTGGACGGCAAGGGCCTCGGCGATTTCCAGATCAGCGCCTACGGCGGCCACGCCAGCTCACTGGCGGTTCTCACGCCTCACCTGCCTGCCGGTCCCCACCTCCTGCATGCCTCCATCCTCACGGCCCACACCAGCATCACGAGCCAGGTCGACGCGTTGCGCATTTTTGATCCGCAGGGGGAGGACACCGATGCTGACGCCATTCCCGATTGGGTCGAAGCCCATCTGCTGCGGTTCAATACGCCGGCGGATCTGCCCGAGTCATCGCTCGTCTCTCCCTGGTGTCTTGAAGGATTCGGGCGGCTGCCGGACTGGGTCGAGGTGGCCAGTTCCGCCGCGCCCGCCGATGAGGGGCCGGCGGCCGCAACACCGGGCCTCCTCCAGCACTGGTACGCCAATGTGCCGCTGGACGGGAGCGGCGCTCCGACGGAGCTGGGGATCGCCGCGGAAGGCGGCGCCCTTCAGCGGAAGCACTCGATCCGATGGGCGTCTCTGAACCTTTACGATGTGGAGGACTTCACCCTGCGCGCCGGCGACAGCCTTCGCCTCGCCGCCGTGCCCCGGCAGGTGGATGGCTCCGAGGGGTTCGAGATCGAGGTTCGCGGACCGGATGGCCGGGTGGTGACCGCCATTGCCGCCCGCCACAACGAGCCCCTGGTTCATCGGTTCGAGGAGGCCGGTGAGCATATCGTCAAGGTGCTTGACGCCGGCGGCGAGGAAGTCCACCGCGTCGCGGTCACGGCGGTCCAGGCCGATTTCGGGCCGGATTTCCTGATCTACACCGCCAAGAGCGCGTTGTGGGTGTGCCCCGAAGTTTCCAGGGATCTTCATGTTGAAATGGATTCGAGGATCGACGCGCTCGAGGGGCCACCCTGGCCCCCGCAGGGCCGGCGATTCACGCTGTATGATGCGGGGTTCGGCACGCGGCATGCGCTGGCGCGCCTCGGTGAAGACGGCCCGATCGTGGCGCGGGGCACGGTCCATGTGGCGCGTTTCCACAATGCCGCGAATGGCGGGCATCACCTCCTGAGCACGCTGCCCGATGGCACCCAGATCGTGCGGACGACACTTTTTGCCGAGCGGCTTCCGGCCGGTGGCTGGATCGAGGTCCGCATTATCGTGGGTGGTGTGACCTTTCTGGACGGCACGACGTTGGCACGGCTGAGCGCCGAGGATTTCAACGCCTTGGGCCAGGCCCACCTGGACTTCGTCAAACCCGCCGAACTCGCCACGGCCGCCTGTCACACCATCACCATCTTCGACGCGGAGGGTCGCGTGGTGGCCCGCTGGTAACTCCGCTCCTCTCACGCCTCTCGCGTCATCCCGAAAACCCGCTTCATCCCGCTTTCTCCTTTTAACCCCCTGCCCTTGGCCCACCCCATGCACAGCCGCACCGGCAGACTCCTCTTCATTGTCCTGTTCGTGGTTCTCGCGGGCACGTACGTTCTTTACCGCCGTCCGGCGCCCGCCCCGGACGAGATCGGGAAGCCCGAGCCGGTCCCGGCGGTGACCACGCCCGACCCTCTCTTCGCGGTGGAACCGCCGGCCAGTTCACCGGTCCGCGTCTTCACCCGCTCCGCTCTCGCCGGCCAGGATCTTTTCGCGCTCGCCCAAGCCGCCGACCAATTGCCGGAGACCCTCAATCACGGGGAACAGGCCGCGCTTATCCACTTTCTTCTTCAGAGCGCCTCCCCCGAGGCAGAGGGCGTTGAATCCGGTGGCGCTTCCCCCGCCGTCCACCATGACGCGTATATCTTTCTGGCCAATCAGGTCATGAACGCGCTCCTGCGCCAGCGCCACGAACATCCCATGATGGCCGAGGGCCTCATCTCCCTCTGGCAGGATGTTTCCCTCGATTCCACCGTGCGCGATTACGCCGTGCAGCACCTCGGCGCCTGGCTGCGCCGCCACGCCGCCGCCACGGCGGCGCCGGAGGCCCCGGAACCGCAGACGCCCGAGCCCGCCAGCCCTGAGGTGAGCCGGGTGATCGAGACACTCTTTGCCGCCGCGCATCCCGGCCATGGCCATTCCTCGGGCACCGCCCTGCTGGCGCTCCACTACGCCTTGCCGCCGGCCGCTCCCTCGCCTGCGCCCGCCTCCCCGCAAGCACAGGCGCCCG
>CAZYHO010000361.1:0-5403 GCA_964647495.1 uncultured Akkermansia sp.
TCATAAAAGCACTCCGAAAAAACGCAATAACAAAAACGTCGAACGCACACCCGCCACACCCGCAATGTCCGTGCGCGTCAGCCCATTGCGCCCCGATCATGAGCCAGTTTCAAAGCGGCTGTTGAGCGAACGCGTTGGAGTCCCGCCGGGAAGGCGGAATCGGCGGCACGAGACAAGGGCGGGGCGCAACGTTTTTCCTCGCACGGCTTCTCGGCTCGACCTGAGGTTCCGGCTTGCCGCCGGTCTCCAACGGGTTCGTGCGGAAACCGTTGAGTTGGAGTCCCGCCTTCAGGCGGAAGCGCAGCGTTTTGCGGAGCGTTCTTTTCGCGCCAAGCTTCGCGCCCGGCTGAAGCCGGTACTCCAACTGACAAGCTGTGCGCAACGACGTTGCGTTGGAGTCCCGCCTTCAGGCGGAACGCGAAGCCAAGTGCGGAAAAGCATGTCCGCCCCAAGCTTCGCGCCCGGCTGAAGCCGGTACTCTCCAACTGAAAAGCCGCGCGAAAAACCGTTGAATTGGAGTCCCGCCTTGAGACTAATAGCGTTCATTCAAGGATGAACCGCGAATGGATGCCAATGGACGCCAATGTATGTAAGGTTCTAAATGTCAGTAAATCGCAGTACGCAGCAGACGCTCTTCATTCGCGTTCATTGGTGTTCATTCGCGGTTAATTGAACCGTATTGCCCGTAAGCGTGGCCCTCGTGACCGCAGATGCCGATACGCTCCCCGTGGACGCGACCCACACCACGAAATCCCACGCTTCATCGGACTCCCGTTCCTTTCTCCGCGGCCGGCCCACTTTCACGCCACGCCTGGTGATGCGCTTCGCGGTGTTTGGCGAGCCAGATGTGGCCGCCGAGGCTTGCGCGCATTGCGGCATCGCTTTCTTCCTGGGCCTCGGCCCATTGCCGCTGATACACCGGATCCGCCGGATCTCCCGTGCCGGTGGCGACCCGCTCGACGAAAGCATCGGCGAGCCGCCACCCCATGAATGCTTCGATCGCCTTGTCGCTGCCCTCCCCCACAGCCACCAGGATGGCGACCCCTTTCCGCATGTCAGTCTGGATTCCGATCGGAACATCCCCGGTGTCCTCCGATTCCGCCGCCAGCACCGCCGGAATCGTGGCCGCCTGGCCCGGATCGTCCACGCGATACGGCACGACAAGCGGCGCCCCAGGACCGGGTGAGTCCAGAGCGGCTGGATCCGGGTGCGGCGCACCTTCGGCCAAACGCGGCGCGCCCTTCTTCCCCGCCGCTGTCACCTTTCTCGCGTCCGTCGAAACGTGACTCCCGTTCCGCCCCTGCCGTCCGCTCCCTTCGTTTCGCCCAGAAACCCGGCCCATGGCTGGCGGGCTCGGCGGACGGTTCGGCCGCTCGTCGAACTCCCGCCCGCCATCCACCGGAAGGCTTCCCTCCGGCTCTTGCCGGACCCCGGACGGCACACCCGCGGGATCGTTCGCGGAGAGTTTCGGCCCGGAGACTGGAGAGAATCCGTGTGCCGGGATGCTTTCCTCGACGCCATGGCGCCGGGCTGATACCGTCCAAAAAACACCCGGCCCCACCGTCGCCAGCGCAACGGCGGGGATGAGAAACAGGCGGCGGCGGCGATGCATGTTTGAAATGCCCGGAATCGGGTGACTCCAACTCCCATGCCATTCCCGGTCTCAGGGCAGTATCGGACCGCCGTCCCCGCCTGAGCGGGTGACATTCATGTCCGGAATAGGGATCGCCGCCGATCCGAGATTCGCCGGAATGGTGGCGGTAAACACGTCCCGGAATGTGCCTTCCGTGGCCGTGACGCTCGGCGCCTGGTAGAACCATTGATATCCCCACAGCGTGTAGGCTCCGTTCTTCACCTTGTCCTCGGAGTAGAACACACCGTTGTACGAAAGCGCCTTCGCCCCCTGTTGCGGTCCTGCGCCATCCGGATCGGCGGTCGCCAGAAGCACATCTGATTGCGTCAGGTATGTCACCAGCAGGACGGACGCGTCACTCTCGAAAACCGCGTCGTTCTCGAAGAGATCCACCGAGTCACTCAGCCCTTTCATCAGGTTGGCCAGGAAGCTGTTGCTGGTGTTGCCGTCGTTTCCGACGAAGTCGATGCGGGCGATCTGGCCCGGACCGTTGTGCTGGGTTGCCTGGTTGTTTTGATACTGCTGCACCGCCCGGAAAAAACCGTACTGCGTCTCTCCGAGCACGGTGGCGCGCGATCCGGATCCATTGTTGCGGCCGGTCGCCAGGACACGCGTCGTATCGGCTTCGATTCCGGTGAAAAAGTGCAGCGGCACTTCAGAGGTCGAGTACAGGGCGTTCACCAATTGGTCAGTCATGTTCGTGAACCCGGCATGCGCATGCGCGCTCTGGTTCGCGACAAACTGGAACGGTACCACACCCACCGGTGTGCCGGACAGCGTCGGGCTGAGCGTGGTGGAAGCCGCCTGAGCCACATCCGAAAACGTGAACGCCGCGGGCGCGGTCTCGAAGTCGGCCGCCGCGGCGGCAAATCCGCTGCCGGCGGTGCTCAGGGTCGTGGTCGTCCTCAGCACCTGAACGGGTGTGCCCGCCGCAATCGCCGCAATGCCGGCCGTGGAGCCTGACCACGAAGTGCGAACGATCACCTCTCCGGCAATACCGGTGACCGTGCCGCGATAGATCGCCCGATTCGATGCCCCGGCGGTGGCGCCGGTGGTCGTGTCGAACGCGTACTGGGTCGTGCCGGCGCCGCCCAGAAGCGCGATCAGCGAGTTGTTCGCCGCGGAGCGGAAGGCGGAGGCCCCCGTGATGTTGATAACTGTGGTCTGCGAGTAGGAGGCGCCGGCCAGGGCGCAGGCGGCCAGGGCCGATGCAAGGAGCTTGTAGGTATTCATTGGATTGTGCTGTGTGACGGGGTTGATGATGATGGGTTGAAAGAGGAGGGATCTTCAGGCGCGGCGGCGGCGGACAAATGCAAGCAAACCCGCCAGCCCGAGAAAGAGGACCGGCGCCGGCTCTGGCACCGTGCCGATGATACCGGACGAGTTGATCGTGAAGGTCGTGATATACCGGCCCTGCCCCGCCAGATCGTTCGGATCCGCGGCCTCATTCTCGCGGCCGATGACACGATACAGATCCAGATAGGTCAGTGGCAGGCCGGTCCCGAAGGCTCCTTGCACGCCGCCGGTCAGAATGTTGCCGAAGGCACTGCCGCCGATCGGGTTGAATTCATCCCAACTATTGATGAACGTCCCTTCGTTCTGTAACACGCCGAAGCCGCCGGTGCCGGCCGCTTCCAGCGCGCCCTCGAACCCGCCGGGAAGCGCGAGGTCGCTGCCGGATGCCCCCTGCATGCTCGCTATCGACGTGGCCGCCGAAATAACGGTGAATCCGGAGGAGAGCGTCCACGGCTCCGAGGCGCCTGGCGTGTCCGTCGGCCGGCTCAGGTAGATCGTGGCTCTCGGATCTCCGTTGACCACTGTGTTAGCCCCGCTGGCGGAGGCGTCCCGCACCGCGGCGATACCCCAGTAAAGATCGGAGCGGCTATACCAGTTGGGGCCATAAGTGACGCTCAGGACGGCGCCAATGTCATTGAACGCCGGCGTGATGGCAGGGTTCGCTTTGTAATCGCTCGCGGATCCCAGGTTGAGAACAAAAGACGTGCCAGAACCCAGCCCTCCGTCGGTGTGGAATCCAAGAAGCAGATCCCCCACGGAATATGTCACCGCTGCTTCGGAGCGTGGCGCGGCGGCCATGCCTCCAATGGCCAGCATGACGACGGAATTCAGGACATGGCGGGCCGATGGCCGGCGCGAGCGGGTTCGATCTGGTGGTTTCATGATGTGGATGGATAGTCTGGGTGGTGGTTCGGTTCTGTGGACAGGGTGTTGATTCGGTTCGCTCAGGAAAAGACCATGACTCCTTCCGCCCGTGACCTGTTGTCGCTCGGGTCACAGGCGGCTGGCAGCCTCGATCCACCGCCCATCCTATGATCCGCCAAAAGCAGGGCAACGCGGATCGAGTGGCGTTTCCGTCACTTTATCGGAAATCGTATGTATCGGAATATCAAGTAGATATATAATAACTCTCTATGCCTTATGAGCGACGGAAGCGCCATGCATTCCGTGTGTCGAAACTGTAACATGCCCCTGTTTGCCGCCGTCACCGTGGCTGGTGAACATGAGGTCCTCGGCCACCCTCGGCCGTTGACGATCCACCCCGCACCCCATGATTCCTTCGCACCGACCCTCGAGCCCGCTGATCCTTCTGGCCGCCCTGGCGGGTTTCGGCATTCATCCGTCCGCCAGCGCCCAGATGACATACACCCCCGGCGATATTATTCTCGGGTTTCAGGCGACGGGCGGAGACGGATCGAGCAACGCCTATGTCTACAACCTGGGCCAGGGGCCGGGATTCCGTGATGGCACAAGCACCGGTCTCATTGGCAGCATTGGAGCCGATCTTGCGAGCACTTACGGCGCGACATGGTTCGAGCGCCCGGACGTGTACTGGGGCATCGCCGGCGTGCGGGATCCTTCGGCGAGCGGAGCAAACACAGTGGTCGATGGCGACGCCAAAGCCACGATTTACATCAGCCGCATCGCCCCCAATGGCCCGGGCGACTCGACGCCGTGGGTCCTCGCCACCGGACCCACTGTCATCAGCGCCGCCACGTCCGTGGCCACGATGCAATTCGGCTTCCGGTCCGTGAACGGCAACGACATCGTCACACCGGAGACCCAGCGCACACCCACACCGTCCTCCAACGGCCGCGGCACCGTGCAGGGGACCGGAGACATCAACAACTGGAGCGTCTTCAACCCGGTGGGCGGACCGGCATTCGGAAACGTGCTCACCGGAGGCGTGCAGGCGCCATTCGGCGAAGGCGTGCCAGTCCGGTGGCTCGACCTTTACCGCCTCGTGGGCCGGTCGAACGAGGCCGCCACGCCGAACTCTCCGCTCGGACAAGGATTGTTCGTCGGGTCGTTCTCCATCAATGCGGCGGGAGAAGTGCGCTTCCAGCCTGCCGCCACACCCTCCGACCCGTACGCGTCCTGGGCGGACTCGTTCGGCCTCACCGGAAACGACAGAAACTTCGATGCCGACCCGGACGCCGATGGCCTGGAGAACGGGATCGAATTCGTCGTCGGCGGCCACCCCGATCAAACCGGTGATGCCGACAAAGCGCCCACGCTTTCGCGCGACGACGAGGCGATCATCTTTGTCTATCGCCGCGTGGATGCCGCGGCCGACTCTGCGCCCGCTGTTCAGTTCAGCACCAATCAGTTCGCCACATGGTCGCCCGCCACTCATGGCGTGGGTGGAGTCGTCGTCACCACCGACAACGACGGTTTCGGCGCGGGCGTCGACCGCGTCACCGTGCGCATCCCGTGGACCCCGGCCGTCAGTCCGTCGATATTCGCCCGCCTGA
>CAZYHO010000362.1:0-5393 GCA_964647495.1 uncultured Akkermansia sp.
CGGTTCCCGAGTCTGAGGCCAGGGGGGGATGCCGATTCTCGGAAGACGCCCGAGACGGAAAGCGCGAATGCCTGGTGCGCATGAATCGTCCGCCTCCTGCCCGGACACCTCGGGAGAATCGGGAACCGGGCCATCCCCTGCACGCGGCAACCGCTGACGCGCCCGGAGGATCGCGTCCCACCCCGGAGCTTCGCTTTCACGTCTGAGTTCCGGAGCGGAGCGGGCATTGGCGCTTCGCGCTTTTCAAAAACGCATGGAAGCGGACGTGTGTCCTCGCACCGAACACCTCTGATCCGTGCCCCGTGCACCTGTCACAGGTCACGCAGGCGGTTCGTGCAAAAATCCGCCATGCATCGAGAACCGCCGGCCGATCCTGCCTTGCGTCGGCGCGCACCGTGCGGCATCGTCGGATGCCGGAAAAGAGAAGCATGAAATTCAGAACGGAACTGCTGGCCGAGAGGCGGCGCTGCCTGACGCGGCGCTGGTTTTTGCGCGACTGCGGGGTGGGGCTGGGGGCGATCGCGCTGCACTCGCTGTTGCGGGAAAACGCGCTGGCCGCGGATGCATCGAACCCGCTGGCGCCCCGGCAGCCGCATTTCCCGGGCACGGCGAAGCGCGTGATTTTCCTGTTTCAGGCCGGGGCGCCGAGCCATCTTGAGTTGTTCGACCACAAGCCGGTGCTGGCGAAATTCGACGGCACGCTCCCGCCCGCGGATTTGCTCAAGGGGTATCGCGCGGCCTTCATCGATCCAAGCTCGAAACTGCTCGGCCCGAAGTTCGGGTTCGCGAGGCACGGGAAATGCGGCATGGAGCTGAGCGAGTTGCTGCCGCACACCGCCGGGATCGCCGACGACATCACGCTGATCCGGTCGATGGCCACGGATGCCTTCAATCATGCGCCGGGCCAGATGCTGATGAGCACCGGCAGCCAGCAGTTCGGGCGTCCGAGCTTCGGCGCGTGGACGCTTTACGGCCTGGGCAGCGAGTCACAGGACTTGCCGGCCTACGTCGTCATGAGCACAGGCGACAAGGGGACGAGCGGCGGCGCGGGGAATTACGGCAGCGGGTTTCTGCCCACGGTGTATTCAGGAGTGCCGTTCCGCTCGAGCGGCGATCCGATCCTGTATCTGCAAAACCCGGAGGGCATCGACCGCGAGATGCAGCGCGACACCATCGACGCCGTGCGCGCGCTCAATGAGAAGCGCCTCGGCCTCATGGGCGACCCCGAAATCGCCACGCGCATCAGCGCGTACGAAATGGCGTTCCGCATGCAGGCCAGCGCGCCCGAGCTGATGGACCTGAGCGGCGAGTCGCCGGCCACGCTGGAACGTTACGGCGCCGAGCCCGGCAAAGCGTCCTACGCCACCAGTTGCCTGCTCGCGCGGCGCCTTGTCGAGCGCGGCGTGCGGTTCGTTTCGATTTTTCACGAGGCCTGGGACCACCACGGCGGCCTGGTCGGCGGCCTGAAAACACAGTGCGGCCGCACCGACCGCGCAAGCGCGGCGCTGGTCACGGATCTCAAAGAGCGCGGCCTGCTGAAGGACACGCTCGTCATCTGGGGTGGCGAATTTGGACGCACCCCGATGAACCAGGGCGGCAGCGACGGGCGCGACCACCATCCGAACGCCTTCTCGATGTGGGTGGCCGGGGGCGGCTGGAAAGCGGGCTACGTCCACGGCGCCACGGATGACCTCGGCTTCAACGCCGTGGAGGATCGCGTGCACGTTCACGATTTCCACGCCACGCTGCTGCACTGCCTGGGGTTCGATCACACGCGCCTGACATACCGGTCGCAGGGGCGCGATTTCCGCCTGACGGACGTGTTCGGCGAAGTGCGGCACAATCTGCTGGCCTAGGGGACGCGGCCAACACCAGACACCCTGATCTGCCTGGTCTTTAAAATGAGCGGGGGACGGCGGGTTTTGCCCACCAGAAACAGCGTTTCTGGTCCCGCCGTCCCCTGCGCGCCGCGATCACCGCACACACGGGTCGCAGACGTCTGGTCCACTATTCGCAGGATTCCCGCACAACATTCAAGGAATCTTCGCATTCGCGTGAAATATTTTTTCGGTCAATCCACTTGCGTTCCGCGCCTCGATCCGCTAGGCGCCTGCCCCTGCCGGGTGCTGCCAGGGCGCGCGGTACGGCCGGCGCAGGCGCTGGTTCGCCTCGTCGTCGCCGACGATGCGTCCGGCGGCGGCGTCCCACTGGAGCGAGCGGTCGAGGTCCATCGACAGGTTGGCGAGGATGCAGGCGATGCTCGAGGTCGCGCCTTGTTCGATATCCGCGACGGGACGGCCGCGGCTCACCGTGGCGCGCAGCAGATCTTTCATGTGGCCGCGGATCGCGGGGGCGACGTGCCTTTCGAGATCTTTCTCGGTCTTGTCCTCCGGAAACTGTTCGAGTTCCAGGGCCACCTCGCGCGAGACCGGGGTGCCCTGGCCCTGCGGGATGAAGTCGTAGCCATTGACGCTTCCCTTGAGCGTGCCCTTGTCGCCGTAGATGACGAATGCCCACGGGTAATCGGGATCGGGGGCGGCGCCGTACGTGCGGTGCGTCCAGACGACGTTGAAGCCGGGATGCTCGAAGGTGGCCACCTGGGTATCCGAGATGTTTGCCTTGCTGTTTTTCTGCACGTAGACGCCGCCGCTCGAGCTGACACGCGTCGGGGCGCCGAGGTCGAGCAGCCAGCGCACCGCGTCGTACATGTGGACGCACATGTCGCCGACGATGCCGTTGCCGTACTCCATGAAGGCGCGCCAGCCACGCGGGTGGACGAGGTCGTTGAACGGGCGCATGGGCGCAGGTCCGGTCCAGAGGTCGTAGTCGAGATGCGCGGGCGGCTCGCGGTCGGGAGGATTGCTGTTGGCGCGCATGTGGTAATAGCAGCACATCTCGACGTGTCCGATCGTGCCCAGGCGGCCGGCTTTGACCACGTCCTCGAACGCTTCGATGAGGTGCGGCGTGCTGCGGCGTTGCGTGCCGATCTGCACGACGCGGCCGAGATCGCGCGCGGTGCGCAGCATCGCCAGGCTCTCCGCCACGTCCACGCTCGTCGGTTTCTGGCAGTACAAATCGGCGCCCGCTTTCATGGCCTCGATGGCGTGCAGGGCGTGCCAGTGGTCCGGTGACGCGATCAGCACGAGGTCCAGATCCTTTTCCGCGAGCATCTCGCGGAAATCCCGGTACGTGCGCGGCGTTTTTTTGGACGCCTGGCGCGTCGCCACCTGGGCCGCGGCGTCGGCCAGCATCACGGAGTCGACGTCGCAGAGCGACACCACGTCGACCGGGGCGACCTGGATGAGGCGCAGCAGGTCGCACTTCCCGTACCAGCCGGTGCCGATCAGGCCGACGCGCTTTTTCATGTCGGCGAACTCCTCGGCGTATGGAAAACGGGTGGTCGCTACCCAGGCGGCCGATCCGAGGGCGGTGGATCGAATAAATGAACGGCGTGTCATGGCGTGTGCGGGGTGAATGGGGATTTCTGTTATTTTTTCGCGGGCGCGGGCGCGGGTGTGCCCACGATGACGATATCGTCGAAGCGGGCCGTGTCGTCGAACGATCCGAATCCGATTTGGCCGTCGCCGAACGTGGTGTCCTTCGCCTCCAGGATGGAGGTTTCCATGTCGTCGAAGAAGACGCGGACGAGGCCATCGGCGACGGTGCGGGTCACGCGCACGATGTGCCAGGTGTCGTCTTTCCACGGGATGCCGGTGGTTTCCTTGGTGGAGATCTTGGTTCTGGGGGCGTCGTTGACGATGAAGACCTGGCCTGCGTGGTCATCGGCCTTTTCACCGAAATGAGCGTAATAATAATGCGCGGGATCCTGATAACCAAAGACGACGACGATGTCGCGGTGGCCGTACGCCTTGGTGGTGGTGCGCACTTTGGCGGTGATGGAGACGTCGGCGAAGGCGGTATCCTTGAAGAGCACGAAATTGAACGGGCTGCGGTGAGGCGGATTGGTGCGCGCCGTCTTGTCGAAGAGGTCGAGCACTTTGCCGCCATGGTCGTCGGAGAGTTTCCAGTTTTCCGGGGCGGTCGGCTGCCAGCGGTCGAAGCCCTTTTCAAAGTCCTCTGTGATGGTGACGGGCGGGGTGGCTTCGTCGGCGGCGAGCCACGACGGGGCGATGGGGAGGCCGAGCAGGAGGAAGCCGGCGGCGGCGGCGATGGATGCGGTTTTCATCGGGGTTGGTCGGGTATGACAAAGCGATACCCGCGCGCCGTCAATGCCGAAAGCACGGCCGGCACGCAGTCGCGCGCGATCGACCGGCCATGGCGGTCGCGTTTTCCCTCGTGGAGGAGCAGGATGGCGCCCGGCCTGGCGCCGTCGACCAGGCGGCGGACGATGCGGGCGCGGTCGGTGCTGGTGCCGTCGAGCCCGCGCACGGTCCATCCGATGAGGCGGAGGCCGCGGCGGCGGAGCAGCGGATGGAGAAACAGATTGCGCATCCCGGCGGGGGCGCGGAACCCGGCCGGCGGCGCGCCGAGCAGGGGTTCGAGGACGCGGGAGGCGCTGTCGATTTCGCGGCTCAGCGATGCCGGCCCGAGCCGCCAGAAGCTGAACTGCGGGTGGGTGAGCGTGTGGTTGCCGACCGCGTGGCCGCGGCGCCGGATCTCGCGCACCAGGTCCGGAAATGCCGCGGCCTTGGCTCCGATCACGAAAAACGTCGCCTTCGCCCCATGCGCGTCGAGCGCGTCGAGCACCGCCGGCGTGTCTTCGGGATCCGGGCCGTCGTCCAACGTGAGCCAGACGTCGTAGCCAGCGGCCGGGAAATCGACCACCTGCGGCCCCCACCATCGGCTGTACGGCCAGAGCGTCGCCCAGAGAGCAGCGGCGTGCGCGCCCAGCAGGGGGCCGAGCGCCCAGAACCCGCACCCGCGCCACCACAGCAGCGCCGCCACCACCGGAGCAATGACATTGGCCAGGATCAGCACGCGCCGCATGAAGCCACTGGGACGCGGCGTGATCGCATTGGCAAGCCGCGAGGTGGTCGGCGCAGCCAGGAGCGCCGCAGTCAAAGCGCCGTAAGCGCCTGCGGCTCGTCGGCCCGGCCGCGGAGCCGATCAAAACACAGTGTTCCCGAAGGCAATAGTTCGGTCCCATGAAGCTGCCGGTGGCGGAGCGAACGGAACGGAAAGGCCAGGCGAGGGACGAGCGCAGGCCATGAAGTGATGGGAGCGGCGCCGGAGAAGAAATCACTCAAGACAACCATGGGGTGCAGGGACGAGGCCCCTGCCCTGGAGTTTGTACATTTCAGAGATCAGAGGTCAGCCACTGGCTTTCGGGCACTGTTGCTGGACGCGAAGCTTCGGGGTGGGGCGTGACCTCCGGGCACGCAAGCGGTTCCCGAGTCTGAGGCCAGGGGGGACCGCCGATTCTCGGAGAACGC
>CAZYHO010000363.1:0-4185 GCA_964647495.1 uncultured Akkermansia sp.
CCGCTGACGCGCCCGGAGGATCGCGTCCCACCCCGGAGCTTCGCTTTCATGTCTTGGCGCTTCTCAAAAATGCATGGAAGAGGGCGTGTGTCCTCGCACCGAACACCTCTGATCCGTGCACAATGCACCGCTGCACCATGCACCGCTGCACCGTGCACCAATCACAGGGCACGCGGGCGCCCCCCTCGTGGCGACGCTGTTCTGGGCCGCGCCTTGCGTCTGTGCGATCTCCCGCTATGATTTTCCTTTCGCCTCGTCCGGGCCTGATCCGGGGGGTGCGCTGGTTTCCTTATTCCGACTTCTCACCCCATGGCATTTGTTCCATCCACCAACCTCCGCAAAGGCCAGGCCATCAAGGTCAATGGCGAACTTGGCCTGATCCTCGATCTCGAACACCGCACACCTGGAAATTTGAACGGGTTCGTGCAGGTCGTGATGCGTTCGTTCAATTCCGGCAAGAGCAAGGATTTCCGCTTCAACGCAAGCGAGAAGGTCGATGTGATCGAGGTTGACCGGCAGAAGCTGGAGTTCAGTTACAGTGACAATACCGGATATCACTTCATGAATCCGGAGACGTACGACACGGTCGCGATGCCGGGGAACCTTGTCGATGACGTGAAAGATCTGCTGATCGAGAACCTGCCGGTCGAGGTGCTTTTCATCGAGGGCAATCCGGTCAGCCTGGACCTGCCGTCGAATATCACGATCGAGGTGAAGGAGGCGCCCGAGGGCGTCAAGGGGGACAGCGCGAACAACGTGCAGAAGGCGGTGACGCTTACCACCGGCAAGATTGTTCAGGCGCCGCTCTTCATCAAGACGGGCGACAAGATCATCATCGACAGCCGCACCGGGAAGTACCTGGGCCGGGCGTGATGTGGCGCCGGTGGCGCAGGCGGCCGGGCGTGAATCAGCGTGAATCGTTGGGCTCGGTGAGCGCGGCCGCACCCGCGATGCCGGCCACTTCCTGATCGCTGAGAGCGCGCGTGTACAGGCGCATGCTGGCGAAATCGGCGGCGAGGAATTCCGGGGCGCCGGTGTAGAGCGGGTTGCCGCCGATGGCGCCGAGGCGCGAACGCGAGACGAGCCTCGCCGGAATGCCGGCCTCCGCGCACGGCTCGCCATTGACGTAGAGGACGAGGCGCGGGCCGGCTTTGACCACGGCGAGGTCGAACCATTCGCCGGCGGTCACGGGAAATCCCCCGGTTCCGGCCGGGTGAGCGCCAGCCTCGACGCGCGCGAAGACATGGCCGCCATCCACGACCAGCCGCAACGGATCGTCGCCGCCCTCGCACCACGCGCTGAATACCTGACCGAGCCGCCCGGCCGGCGGCAGCTCCCTCACGCGGACACGCACGGCCAGCGTGTAGTCGCCCGCAGCCCAGGTTTCAGGGAGGTCGTAAACGAGCTTCTGGCCGCGGCCATCGAGGCGGACAGCGCCATCGACGCGTGTCCCCCCACCCTTCCGCAAACTTCCCGCCACCGGGGCCTCTCCGGTATCGAATTCCGCGTGCAGGATCAGCCCCTTGGGATCCGGCACGTGTCCGGCGGCCACACCCGCCACGCGCAGCCACGACCGGTACCGCGTGCCGGCCGCTCCGGCGCTGGCGAAATCGCGTAACCGCAGCGGCCCGGAAGCCGTCGGGACATCGACCCGGATCCACGCCCCGTCACCCGACGGAGCGACCTGCGCCTCGCCATATCGCGCCGGATCGAGGCGCGGGATCTTCACTTCGTCGAACGCATTGTCGCGCTGGTCGTACGCGAGCAGCAGCGGCCCGCGGTAGACGCTCACTTTGCCCGCCTGCTCGCGCTCGCCCGCCACCGCCCGCAGCGGCATCGGGAAATTGAACTCCACAGGCTCCGACTCCTCCCATATCCGTTCGGCCTCGAGATACGTGCCCGGCGTCACGGCGACTTCCCGCCCGGCGACACGCGCGGTGGCGCCCGCCGCCCAGCCCGGAATCCGGAACCGGATACGGCGGCTTCCGGCCGTGCGCACGCGCCAGACGACTTGGCCGTCCGCGGGATAAGCGGACTCGCAGCGCAGCGCCCATTGCCCGTCGGCCGGCGTTGCGGCGAGCGGCCCGTGCCAGTTGACGACCAGTGTTTCCCCGTCCCGCATGAGCGCCCAATCGCCGAGCATGCCGATGACGCGCGGTCCATTGGTCGAGCAGCAATTGAGTTCGGGCGAACCGGCCCGGGCCTGGAAAACGATGTCGTGGGCGCTGGCCTTGCGCTCGCCGTCCATCGGCGTGTTGTACGTCCACCACCGGCCGCCCGGATTCTGCGATCCCAGTCCGCCGTTGAGTGTGGACAACTCGAGGTCATCCGCCGCGCGCGCCTCCCCGGAAAGCTGCAGCATGTCGAGCGTGAGCGCCATCCACGCCACCGTGCAGCACGTCTCGATGGCCGTGGGCGCGAAGGCGTTGCCTGTCGCCTGTTCGCCGCCACTGAAGGCCCCGGAATTGCGCACATCGAACTCGCGAATCGTCCTCCAATGGCTCGTGAAGGCGTCCCGGTAACGCTTTTCGCCGGTCAGCCGCCAGAGCATGGCTAGCGTCTGGACGTCGTGCAGGCTTTCCCATCGGGGCAGCGGCGTCCGGTAAAACGGCACGCCCGCTTCACCCGTCCGCAGGTAATCCCCCGCGCTCTCCCAATCCTTCTCGATTTCACGCACCATCGCGAGGTAACGCGGCTCGCCGGTGCGCCGGTGCAGGTCGGCAAGAACGTGGCTCACCGCCATGTTCATTTCCGGCGATCCCGCTTCGAGAACGCGCCGTCCGCCATCGAGATGGATCCGGCAGACCAGATCCGCCGCCCGCCGCGCCGCGCCCAGCGCCGCCTCGTCGCCGGATTCGTCATGCCAGAGCAGCAGCCCCTGCATCACATGGTAATGCCCCCACAAATCCCAGTCGGCCAGCAGACGCCGCGATCTCGGAAACGGCCCGAGATACCCGTCCTCCGCCTGCACGGAAATCAGCTCCGCCACGAACCGCTCGACCTGCGCCCGCAGGTCGGCGTGCCCGCTCAGCCGCAACGCCTGCACCGCGGATATCAGGTACTTTCCCGCGAACTCGCCCGCCCACGGCACCAGTTGCGGCGCCGGCGTCCGGTCGCGCATCCGAAACATCTCGAGCATGGCCGGATTCGCCGCCGGCGCCCGCAGCAGCCAGGCATCTACATTGGCTTCGATGCGCTCACCCACCGGGCCGCCGAAGCGGAAAGTCACACCCGACCCCGGCCGCACCGCCAGCGCGCCCGACTCCGCCACAGGTTCCGCTCCCGCCACCACCGCGCCCGCAAGTGCCAGCAGGATAAACCCGCGCCGCCCGCCCCGCCCGCCTCGCGCACGCGGCCTCGACGGGCGTGCCAGGCCACATTTCCGAACGGTGTGCGGTCGATCTTTCATCTGCGCTCAGGCCGCAAAGTGCCTCATGCCTCTCCCGCGTCCATCGAAGAGAAAACCCGCGAAACGGAGTCGCCCGACCCGCGACCCGCTCCCGATTGCCGCCACTTTCCTTTCGGCCGAACCAGCGTATCTTCGCGGCCATGATGAAACTGCTCGCCCACGCCATTGTGTCGGCCGCCCTGATGCTGGGCGGCGCGCCGTTCCTGCCGGCGCAGGATGATTCCGCGATCGAGGAACAATTTGCCCGGGAACAAAAGGAGAAGATCGACACGATCAAAGAAAAGCTGAAGTACTTCGAGTCCCACGTCGGCGATTGGGTGGGTCTGGACGAATACTACAGTGTTCCCAAGGACATCACTCTGAGTTCGACCGATGAGTGGAAGGGGTTCTTCTCGCTGGACGGAACCCACTTCGAGATGCACGGCACGGGCGTGAGCGACGGCGAGAAGACCACGTACAAGTGGCTCTGCACGTACGATACGCAAGCCGAGGTGTACCGCGCCTGGTACTTCGATTCCAACGGCAACCAGGAGACATTCGCCATGGACTGGGACGACGAGAAGAAGGTGCTCGTCTGGACCTCCGAGCCCGATGAATACGACAGGGTCAGCTCGTTCTTCCTGAAGGTCGAGGGCAACGAGATGAAAGGAGAAGGCACCACGACCACGGCCGGCAGCAGGGAGCCGGTCGGCAAGCACAAAATGTCCTACAAGAAAAAGCGCATCCGCATCTGAGCGCCGGCGCCCCGGGGATGTGTCGTGAGGGACTCAAGGGAC
>CAZYHO010000363.1:4285-5389 GCA_964647495.1 uncultured Akkermansia sp.
CGCCGGCCTATTGCTGGGCGTGATCCTCGATATACTGGACCACGTTGCCGACCGTGAGGAGTTTCTCGGCTTCTTCGTCTGGCACTTCGATGCCGAATTCCTCCTCAAAGGCCATGACCAACTCCACGGTATCGAGGGAGTCGGCGCCGAGATCTTCAATGAATTTCGCTTCGGGGGTCACCTGGTCAGCATTGACCCCGAGTTGCTCGACGATGATGTCGCGCACTTTCTGTTCGATGTTCGTTTCGTCAGCCATAATCAACTAGTGGGTAGTGGGGGGAGAAATCGGCGGTTCTGTATCAGCCACCTCCCGGATTGCAACAAATAAAATTCGCCTAGCCGGCGCCGCCGGACGAGCCTGTGGGCGCTTCCGCCGGCGGGGGCGGCGGTTCCTCGTCGACATCGATGATCTCGCCATCGAAGCGCGCCTCCAGCCGGTGCAGGATCTGGTCCGCTCCGTCGAACTTCAGGTCGTCGATGACCGCCTTGCGTTCGGCGCCGCCGGCGTCCTTGTAGTGCACGTAGGCCAGGCCCTTGTGCTTCCATCGCGTCTTGTCCACGCGTGTCACGCTGGCGAACGGGATGGGAGTGCGAGAGCCCGGCGGGGTGAAACTGTCGGCATCCGCGGTGAGCTTTCGGCCGCGATTGAGCAAGAACGTGAGCAGGACGGCGAGCGCTCCGAGCCCGAGCCCGACGGCGAACTGACCCTGCGTCTGGATCTTGTCCGGCGTGATCTCCTCGGGACGTTCCGGCCACTGCTTCTCCGCGGCCAGCGCCTTCCACTTCTGATCCCCGTCCTCCTCTTTCCGCACGCGTTGAAATTCCGCGTAGATCTCCGCCTGAGGAGGATACCCCCATTTATAGTCCTTGAAGAACCACCCGGCGAAGGCCGCCAGCATCGCCGTCATCAACAGCATGCGCCGCGAATACCACGGTGTGGTGGGGCAGACGATCGGGATGGTGGCGGATTCGCTCATGCGATGCCCGGGAAGCGAGCCCGGGATGCCCGCTTGTCAAGCGGGGGACGCAGGGCGCGCCCGGCAATTCGACGAATTCGACGAAAGCCCGCGGCGGACCGGATGGATGGCGCTTCGGCCGGTTTCC
>CAZYHO010000364.1:0-5379 GCA_964647495.1 uncultured Akkermansia sp.
GGACGGGGCGAGACGCCCCGTCCGGCGGGCAAGATGCGCCGCCCTACCCGAGAACGGCCAAATCGCCTGGAGAAGTCACTTTGAGTCCCATGCCTATTCTTATAACATTTCAAGTAATCGACGAATTATTTTTGGCCGCGTCCCTTATTCCGCCGGCCGCGGCCGCGTGCCCGGGGGCGGCTCGCCGAACTCATTCTTGAGGCTCCGGAGTGGGTGCGGGACAAAAAAGTTAAGGAGTGTTTAGTTTTTGTCCGGCACCCCATGAATCAAAAGTTTTCGACCACGAATTTCAGGCACGAATGAATCCTTTGGGGGGAGGCCTGGCCAACGCCGTCACGGGCGACGACACCGCCGTTTCCACCATCTGCGGCAGCCTCACCAAGGTCGACTACTCCGACTCCGCTCCCTCCATTCTTCATTCGTGTCCTTCATGCCCTTCGTGGTCAAGAAAACCAGGTTTATTGCAACCCAGCAGATTTTCAGGTGCAACAGGCGGGGACGCCTATTGGGCGCGCAGGCCGGAGGCCAGCGTTACGGCCCGACTCGGACGCCAGTGCCACGGTTTCCAAGCCGCTGGAATAGCCTGGCGTTGCCGGGGTTGGCGGCTCCTCCCCCACCCCGTTCATTCCCGCTGCCTTTCCCCGCCGCCTTCCAGCGATCTTTCAACTCCCTGAGACGCGGACCCGCCGTTACGTTGTCGGATTCGGCGCGAGGTTTCCGGCCCGATCATTGGCAAATGGAGAGGAAGGTGAACAAGAGGTGAAAAGTGGCGATCAGCGCAGCCACTGGTTGGGCGCCGGCCTCAGCCGGGTTTCGAAGCGTGTGCGAACACTGCACTCCGCACTTGGCTTCGCGTTCCGCCTGAAGGCGGGACTCCAACACAACGGCGTTTCGCACAGGTTCTTGAGTTGGAGTACCGGCTTCAGCCGGGCAGCGAAGCCTGGTGCGAAAAGAGCGTTCCGCAATACGCTGCGTTTCCGCCTGAAGGCGGGACTCCAACTCAACGATATTCCGCACGAACCCGTTGCCGCACGGGCATTGTTGTGAAAACCGGGTTCACCCGGGCTGCACCACATGGAGCGGAAGAGGATTCCGGAGGACGCGGCCGGCTCCGGCTGAAGCTGGTTCACTCCAACGCGTTCGCACAACAGCCACTTTGAACTGGCTCATGATCGGAGTTTCCGGATCCCCGGCGCATGATGATTTACTCACTGGCGAACCCGTGGCATGATTGGCTCATGTGCCGCGTCTTTCTGGCATTGAGCGTGTGTTGTGTCACGTCGGCCGCGGCGGCGGAGGCCGGGCCATGGGCGTACGCGCCGGTCGTGGCGCCGGCCGTTCCCGATGTGGTGCGGGACGACTGGCCGCGCGGGGATGTCGACCGGTTCATCCTGGCGCGGATCGAGGCGGCCGGGCTGGCGCCGGCGGCGGACGCCGACCGCGCGACGCTGGCACGCCGGCTGACATTTGCGTTGCACGGTCTGCCGCCCACGCCGGAGCAGGTGGCGGCGCTGGCTGATGATGTGTCGGCCGGCGCGGTCGAGCGGTTTGTCGACGCATTGCTTGCCTCGCCGCGATTTGGAGAGCACTGGGCGCGGCATTGGCTTGACGTGGCGCGTTTCGGGCAATCGCTCACGCTGCGCGGTTTTGTTCTCGACGAGGCGTGGCGGTACCGGGACTACGTGATCGACGCCTTCAACCGCGATGTCCCGTACGACCGGTTTGTGCGCGAACAGATCGCCGGCGACCTGATCGCGTATGAGGACATCGGCGACCGCCAGCGCGCGCTGGCGGCCACGACATTTCTCGCGCTCGGGAATACCAACCTCGAAGAACAGGACAAACGCCTCCTCGACATGGATGTCGTGGACGAGCAGCTCGACACCCTGGGCAAGGCGTTCTTCGGGCAGGCCATCGGGTGCGCGCGCTGCCACGACCACAAATTCGACCCGATCCCGATGCGCGACTACTACGCGCTGGCAGGCATCTTCAGAAACTTGAAGCAGATCGAGCACGCCAACGTCTCCAGGTGGGTGGAGGTGCCGCTCCCGCTGGACGCCGTGGAAGAGGCTCGCGTGGCGGTCCGCGAGGCCGAGATCGCCGCACTCGAAGAGGAATTGAAAGCCGCCAGGGCGGCGGTCGCGGCCGGTTCCGGCGCCGCCCACCCGGCCATCGTGATGCCCGCGGACCTGCCGGGCGTGGTGGTCGACAGCGCGACGGCCCGTGCCGTGGGCGAATGGAAAACGTCGACGCATTTTCCGCGCTACGTGGGTGACGGCTACGTGCACGACGACCGCCTGGGCAAAGGCGAGAAGACGCTGACTTTCCAGCCTGCCGCGTTGCCGCCCGGCGAATACGAGGTGCGGCTCGCCTTCATTCCCGGCGGCGGCCGTGATCCGGCGGTGCCTGTCACCGTGTTTCACGCGCAGGGGGAAACCGATGTGGTGGTCGACCAGAGCCGCGATCCTTCCATCGACGGGCGCTGGGTTTCGTTGGGACGCTACCGGTTCGAGGCCACCGGATTCGGCCATGTCCTTGTTTCCAATCACGGCACAACCGGCTACGTGACGGCCGACGCGGTGCAGTTTGTGCCGGCGGAGGAGGCTGCGGCGGCCGCCACCGCGGACGATGTCACGAGCGCGGCGGAGGACGCCGGTGACGCCGGCCTGGCCGCCGGCCGCGTCCAGCGGATCGAGGAACGCTTGAAGCAGCTCAAGGCCGCGCATCCGAAACGCCCGAGTGTCATGACTGTCGTGGAAACCGGATCCGGCGCCGACCTCCCGCTGCACCATCGCGGCAGCGTCGATACCCTGGGCGAACCGGTGCCACGCGGAATGCTCAGCGCCATCGCCTTCGTGCCGGCCATGCCGCCGCCCTCGAACCAGAGCGGCCGGTTGCAGCTCGCCGACTGGGCGACGCATCCGGCGCATCCACTGACGCCGCGCGTCATGGCCAACCGCGTCTGGCTCTGGCTGTTCGGCGATGGCCTGGTGCGCAGCCCGGACAACTTCGGCACCACCGGCGATGCGCCCACCCACCCGGAATTGCTCGACTATCTCGCGACGCGTTTCCGGGATGACGAGTGGTCGGTCAAACGGCTGGCACGCACGCTGGTCCTCAGCCGCACATGGCAGTTGAGCGGTGATCCGCCGCCTGCCGCGATGGATCGCGATCCGGCCAACCGCCTGTGGTCACACGCCCGGCCTCATCGGCTGCGCGCGGAAGAATGGCGCGATTCGCTGCTCTTTTTCTCCGGCCGGCTCTCGCTGGAAATGGGCGGCCCGAATCATCCGACGGGCCTGGGCGCGGATTTCGGGTACGTGGATGCCTCGACGCGGCGCAGCGTCTACGTACCGGTTTTCCGCAACGCGCGTCCGGATTTGTTCGAGGTTTTCGACGCCGCCTCGCCGGGCCTCGTGACCGGCCGGCGCGAGGAAAGCACGGTCGCCACCCAGGCGCTCGTACTGCTCAACCACCCGTGGATCCGCGAACAGGCGGACGCCATCGCAAGCCGATTCGCGGCCACCGTGCCGGGCGAAACCGGAACCGCCCTCGACCACCTTTACCAAACCCTGCTTGGCCGCCTCCCGTCCGCGGCCGAGCGGCGGCTCGCCCTCGATTTCCTCGGCGCCGACCCGGCGGCCGATACGTGGGCCGGGCTGGCGCATGTTCTGTGCGCCAGCGTGGATTTCCGCTATGTTCGCTGACCGATGATTCCATGAACCCCCTGTCTCCAGTCATTTCGCGCGCGTGCTGGTCGCGGCGGCACGCGTTGCAATCGATGGCCTGTGGCTTCGGATGGCTCGCGTTTTCCGGGCTGGCCGGAGGGACTCATGCGCCTCGGCTTTCCCCGGCGCGGCCGCCCCTGTTCACTCCGCGGGCCAAGCGCGTCATCTTTTTGTTCATGCAGGGCGGACCGAGCCAGGTCGACACTTTCGACTACAAACCGCGGCTCGCCCGCGATGAGGGAAAAATGATCGCCTTCGATGACGCGCGCACGCTGGCGAACACGAGGCAGCGAGGAACCGCGCAGCGCGTCATGAAATCCCCCTGGGCATTCCGCCAGCACGGCCAAAGCGGCCGCTGGGTGAGCGAGTTGTTTCCTCATCTGGCCCGCCACGTCGACGACCTGTGTTTTATACGGTCGATGCAGACGCAAGGGGTCGCGCACGGTCCGGCCACGCTCTTTCTCCACACCGGATCGACCGCCTTCATCCGCCCGAGCATGGGAGCCTGGATCAGCTATGGGCTCGGCACCGAGAACGCGAACCTGCCCGGCTTTGTCACCGTCGCGCCATCACTCGGCAACGGCGGCGCCCGCAACTGGGGCCATGCCTTTTTGCCCGCGCGGCACCAGGGAACCGCCATCGGCCTGGCCGGGCAGCCGGCGTCCGGGCTGTCGTTGAAACATACCGCCAGCTCGCGGGCGCTCGACGTGCGCCGGCGCGAGTTCGAGTTGCTGCGCGGCCTGAACGCCGAGCAGCGGCGCGCCCGGCCCGCCGATTCCGACATCGATGCCGTGGTCGAATCATTCGAACTCGCCTGGCGCCTGCAAGCCAACGCCCCCGACGTGCTCGACCTCACGCGCGAGTCCGCGGCGACGCGCGCGCTCTACGGCATCGACGAAAAGCCGACCGATGATTTCGGGCGCCAATGCCTGATGGCGCGACGGCTCGCCGAAGCGGGCGTGCGATTCATCCAGGTCACCTATGGCGACAACACGGCCAATCCGCGATGGGACCAGCATTCGGACTTGCCGAAACACGCGGAACACGCCGCGGCCGTCGACAAGCCGATCGCCGGGCTGCTCATGGACCTGAAACAGCGCGGCTTGCTCGACGACACGCTCGTCTGGTGGGGCGGAGAATTCGGCCGCACGCCGTACGCCGAAAAAAATGGAACCGGCCGCGACCACAACCCGAAAGCATTCACCGTCTGGCTCGCCGGCGCCGGCGTGAGACCAGGCATGGCGCTCGGCGAAACCGACGAATTCGGCGGAGATGTCGCTCATCGCCCGGTCCACATGCACGACCTCCACGCCACCATCCTCCACCTCCTCGGTCTCGATCACGAACAACTCACTTTCCCGTTCGACGGCCGCCATTTCCGGCTCACCGATGTGCACGGCCTTGTCGTGCCGGAAATACTGGGGTGATGGGCATATAGGGCCTATGGGGCTCATGCGGCCAATGGGCTTATGGGCCATACCGTTCATTTAAGGATAAACCGCGAATGAACGCCAATGGACGCCAATGTATGTGTAGTTCTGAATTTCAGTATATTGCAGTAAGTAACAGATACTCTTCCATTCGCGTTCATTGGCGTTCATTCGCGGTTAGTTGAACCGTATGGCACGAAAGGGCAGGCAAGAAATTTTCG
>CAZYHO010000365.1:0-5367 GCA_964647495.1 uncultured Akkermansia sp.
CGCGCGCGCCACGCTTCGCTGCCCGGCTGAAGCCGGCCCAACTTTTCCCTGGCATAGGCTGCCGTTCCCGCCACTATGACCACATGCTCCGCCCATGGACAAAATCCGCCGTCCAAGGTGGCATATGCGCCACACATGCCTCTGTGTGTCTGAACTTCTTCAAACACACAGAAGCTTGATTTTACTGTTCGGCCAAACTCAGATCGCCATGATTCGGACAGCAATCCCTTTCGGCTATCTCTTCGTTAATATGACTCGGTGATGAGGTTCATTCGCTTCAGGGACGAACTGCGATTGATGACCAACCCGCCGGATGATCCTGACATGTGGAATGGCGACCCGGGACTTGCCCGCAGACAGAAACTCTTTTCCATGACAACGTTCCCCCTTCACCGCCAACAATTGCCGTCTGAAGGCCATGACTTCGCGCACCCGTCGCCGGCCGGCGCGAAAACCGGAGTGGCGCAGTCCGTGGGGTTCGGGGGAACCGCGAATGAACTCCAATGAACGCGAACATGAGTCACATGGTGACAGCCATTTGGGGCATAGCCTTCGTCGTCACTCTATTCGGGTGCATCCCCTATGGCATCTGGGTGATCTACACCGCCGTCAAGAAGAGATGGAAGCGAGTGGGACTACAGGTGGGAATTCCGTTGGCTGCATTGGTGTTGCTCCTCGGAGTTTCTGCCATCGTGAATACCGGCGCAGAGCAACGGTATCTTGACGGGCTATTCGATACCAAGGTGATGCTCGCCGACCCGATCTTCGAGTTCGATTCCGAGCGGGCTTTCAATGGCGACGGCTACTCGATCTCCGTCCATGAGCTGCCCGCAGCCATTCGAACCCGATTTGAAGCGGCGGATGAGAGGTTGCTCACCGACTTCCCAAAGCATCCCGGCTATCGGAATCACTGGAGCTTCGAACGATGGAGACGAACCCCCTTCGACGAAAAGTTCAGCAAGTATGTGGATTTTGCGCTGAGGAGTTTCGATACTGATCGGGCGAGGGGCCTCTCCGAGCAGTTTGAGTCGATCCGAAAGGCACTGTCGAGCGACGGGGCCTATTACGCGTTCTTCTATTACAGCCATGGGGACCACATTGGTGATATTGATTTATTCATTGTAGACCTTGCCGGGAATCGACTCTACTTGATCAACCACAATACCTGACCGGGCACGGTTGACCGGCCTCGATGGAGCGGTTCCTGGGCGCTGGCGCTCTTTTGAGCCGCTCGTCTCACACCGCCCGCCTCTCCCTCAGCAAAGGAAAGGGAAAAGGCGGACGGCGTGGTTCCGGCGGCTTGGGGGATCTCGCTGATCGCCGGAAACTGGAGTCGGCGCGCCAGGAGAGAATTGAAGAACGCCGTACGATCAAAAGTTCTTAGACAGTTTTGTCAGGCGGCGCTGACCAGAGGCGGGGAGGCCTTCGGTTTCCGGACGCGGGTGGCGGACGGCAGGGCGCGCCTGCCGCGCCGTGGCGCCGGGGGAGGAGTTTCGCGGTCGAGGCGCATCAATGACTGGCGCAACTGCCGCAGGGCGTTGACCTGGAGCTGGCGGGTGCGCTCGCGGGTCACTTTCAGGTGGCGGCCGATTTCCTCCAGCGTCTGCGGCGCCCCTCCGTCGAGTCCGAAGCGCCTGTTGATGATGTAGCGCTCCCTCTCACCGAGGAACGGGAGGACCTGTTCGAGTGTGGCGATCAGATCGGCCTGGGCCAGGGATTCGTCCGGAGCCGAGTGTTCGGCGTCGGGCAGCAGCTCGGCCAGCGTGCGCGCCTCCCCGTTTCGTGAGTCGCCCACGGGCATTTCCATCGAGACCAGCGGCTGGTTTACCGTCCTCAGCTCCTCGATTTTCTTCGGGCTCATCTGGGCCGCCGCGGCGATTTCGTCGTCGCTCGGCTCCCGGCCCAGCGATTCGGCGAGGGCGGCCGCGGTGGTATGCACTTTGCGCATACTTTCCGCAATGTGCCCTGGCAGCCGGATCGCGCGCGGAATCTTCTCGAACGCCCGGAAAATCGCCTGCCGGATCCACCAGGTCGCGTACGTGCTGAAGGCCACCCCAACGCCCGGGTCGAATCGCTCCACGGCGCGGACCAGGCCGACATTTCCCTCGGCGATCAGGTCCTCGAACGGGATGCCCCGGCCCTGGAACCGCTTGGCGATCGATACGACAAGTCGCAAGTTGCCTTCGATCATGCGGTTGCGCGCCTGCAATCCGCCTTTTTGGACCTCGGCGCTCAATGTTTGTTCGTCTTCCCGGCTGAGAAGCGGACGCTGGCGCAATTGCTCAAAGTACACGTCAAGCCCGGGGCTGTGGACCAGTTCTGTTTTCATGGTGGCGGCGGGGGTTTGGGGTAAGGGAGGGGTCGGATCTGGCTGAAATTTTCGATTTTCTAAGGAATGGGCGGGCTCGGGCGTTTGAGTCTGTCGGACAGGAAACGGGAGGGGGTCTAAACCGGACGATGTATTTACATCGTTATGACGCAGCATATCGCAAAGCGGTTTCGAAAGTGGCAATTTTTTGAAGAAAAGTTTGATCCTCGCGCCTTGTCGGCGGAGTCGATCGGGTGTACGGGTGGGTGTGATTCTCCTGAGAGGCGCCTGTGTGGGCACCCGGGAGAATGGTTTTTTTATTGCTCGATTGCTGCCGTATGCCCGCGAAGTCCAAACCGAAACCAAGAAGCAGAACGGCCCCTCCGGCGGCCGAGCGAGGCGCGTTGATGACCGGGGCGGAGGTGCTGGTGAAGTGCCTGGAGCGCGAGGGGGTGGAGTTGATTTTTGCGTATCCGGGCGGGGCCTCGATGCCGATCCACCAGGCGTTGACGCGCTCGGGACAGATTCGGACGGTGCTGCCGCGGCACGAGCAGGGCGGCGGATTTGCGGCCGAGGGCTACGCGCGCGTCACCGGCAAGGCGGGTGTGTGCATGGGAACCTCAGGCCCGGGCGCCACCAACATGATCACCGCGATCGCCGACGCCTTCCTGGACTCGACGCCGCTGATCGCCATCTCCGGCCAGGTCCCGCAGCACATGATCGGGCGCGGCGCCTTCCAGGAAACCGATTTCTTCGGGATGACGCTGCCCGTCGTGAAGCACAACTACCTCGTGACCAATCCGCATGACATCCCGCGGATCGTCAAGGAGGCGTTCTACATCGCCCAGAGCGGGCGGCCGGGACCGGTGGTGATCGACATGCCGAAGGACGTGCAGGAGGCGAAGATCCAGCCGGTGTTCGTCGACACGATCACGCTGCGCGGCTACACGCCGGAACGCGAGATCGACGACGTGGCGCTCAACGAAGTGATCGGGCTGATCAAGCAGAGCAAGCGCCCGGTCATCTACGCCGGCGGCGGCATCATTTCCTCAGAAGCCAGCGGCGCACTGATCGAGTTCGCCGAGCGCGCGCAGATCCCGGTGACGACGACGATCATGGGGATCGGGGCGTTTCCGGAAAGCCATCCGCTTTCGCTCCGCTGGCTCGGCATGCACGGCACCGTCTACGCCAACAACGCCGCCAACGAGGCCGACCTCCTGCTCGCTCTCGGCGTGCGATTCGACGACCGCGTCACCGGCAAAGTCGAGAAATTCGCCGAGCACGGGACGATCGTTCACATCGACATCGACAATTCCGAGATCAACAAGAACAAGCATGTGCGTCTGCCGATCCTGGCAAACATCAAGGAGGCCCTCGCACGGCTCAACCAGCTGCTCGACAATGCCGGCTACAAGCGCCACCCGCGCACGGCCAAGCCCACGCTCCACGCCGGCTGGCACAGCCAGATCTCCCGCTGGAAAAAGAATCATCCGATGAAGTACTGGGACACCGAGGACCAGATCCAGCCGCAGTATGCCATCGACCAGCTTTATCGCCTGAACAAGGACCTCATCATCACCACGGGCGTCGGCCAGCACCAGATGTGGGCCGGCCAATGGTACCGGTTCGAGGAGCCGCGCCGCTTCATCACGAGCGCCGGCCTCGGCAGC
This sequence comes from uncultured Akkermansia sp., assembly GCA_964647495.1. Classification (GTDB taxonomy): domain Bacteria; phylum Verrucomicrobiota; class Verrucomicrobiia; order Verrucomicrobiales; family V1-33; genus CAJBME01. Next base: position 3,979 of record CAZYHO010000365.1, read on the forward strand.
ATGGGATACGGCTTGCCCGCCGCGCTCGGCGCCAAGATCGCGTTTCCCGACCGCGAGGTGGTGGACATCGACGGCGACGGATCCTTCCTCATGAACATCCAGGAACTCGCCACCGCGGTGGTCGAGCGCATCCCGATCAAGGTGCTCATCCTCAACAACCAGCACTTGGGCATGGTCGTGCAATGGGAGGATCTCAAGTACAACTCCAACCGCGCCCACACGTTCCTCGCCGACCCCAGGCACGAATACGACCCGACCCACCGCAACGAAGACATCATCTACCCGGATTACCCGGCGATGTGCGCCGGTTTCAAGGTCAAGTGCGAGCGGATCATCCACAAAAAGGATCTGGTGCCCGCCCTCAAACGAATGCTCGCCGCCAGGGAGCCGTACGTCCTCGATGTCATGGTCCCCTACACCGAGCACGTGCTCCCCATGATCCCCGGCGGCATGACCTATAGGGACATCATCACCGAACCTATCGGCGTCAAGGCAGCCGCCCGCGCCGGCGTGCCGACGGCCCTGTGACCCTTCAGGCTGGCGTGGGCGCGTCGATTGCCGGGCTGGCATGGATCGAGACCGGGGCGCCGGCCGGCCGGCCGGTGGTATTTCTGCATGGATGGCCGTCGTCACGATTGATGGGACGTGTCTGGGCGGCGACGGCTGAACGCCGCGGGTGGAAAGTGGTCGCGCCGGACCGGCCGGGCATGGGCCTCTCGCCGCGGCGCGAGGGGTGGTCGTTCGGGGCATGGCCGGCGGTGCTGTCGGCCTTTCTCGATGAACGCGGGATCACGCGCTGTCCGGTGATCGGGTTGTCTGGCGGCGGACCGTACGCGCTGGCGAGCGCGGCGGCGCTTCCGGATCGTGTGACGGCGGTGGCTGTCATCAGCGGGGCGCCGCCGCTGCATGACCCGGCCGACCGCGCCTTCATCATGCGGGAGTTTCAATATCTGGCGGCGATCGAGCGGCGGGCGCCCCGGGTGTTGCGCGCCGCATTTCGCCTGGCGGGACCGGTGATGGCGCGGTTCGACGTGCCGCTGGCGCGCAACCTCATGCGTGTCTTCGGCCGGCAGCCGGATGAGTCATTCATGGCGTCGAGCGAGTCCGACTGCACGATTTCATCCGGCATCGAGGCGTGGCGGCAGGGCGGACTCGGCGTGGTCGATGAAGGCCAGATGTACTTGCATCCCTGGGATTTCGAACCGGAGGCCATTACCTGTCCCGCCGCCTTCTGGCACGGCGGCGACGATCCGTTCTTCCACTGGAGCCTCGCCGAAAACCTCGCGCGACGCATCCCGGGCGCCGGATTTCACCACGTGCCCGGCGAAGGCCACTTCACGCCGGTCTACCGCGTGCAGGATGCGGTGTTCGACTGGTTTGAGCGCGCGG
>CAZYHO010000366.1:0-5318 GCA_964647495.1 uncultured Akkermansia sp.
TTCGGCTGGTATTTCGAGGAGGCGGGTGAAGAATTGGCGTGGCGTTTTTTGAAGGCGACGGAGCAAACATTGCTGGCTCTCACGCGCCAGCCGGATTTAGGCCGTCCAAGAAAATTTCGTCACCCGATGCTGCGAAACCTTCGTTCGATTCAAGTCGAGCCTCCATTCCGTAGCATTTTGATTTTCTATCGGGTGACGGAAAATGCCGTGCAGGCATGGCGGCTGATGCACGGTGCGCGAAATTTGCCGCGACGATTGATCGAACCCTTGCCATGACGAGCATTTTGCCCGTCACTTTGCGCACTCCTAACCGAGTGCCATTCCAGTCAGACCCCCTCTTGGACGAGATGGCAGACACCCACTTTCCCCACTTTCGGAGAGGACGAGTGGCACCGGGCTCAACCGGGAAGGACGTTTCAGGGCCGGCGGCTCGATGACGGTGGCGCGCTGCCGGCCTGTGTGGCGTGTCGATCTCACCCCATGCTTCCCGGACAGCGGCCGATGCGAATTGAGAATGTAGGAGTCTGCTGCGGTTTCCAGTACTTCCATTATACTCATAGCCGCCGATCGAGATTGAAGAGTGGGTGTCTGCCTTTTTTCGGTAGTTCAGCCCTCGATCGCGTCCGGCTCGCAGACGGTCACCTCCAGTTTGCCGAAGCGCTTGGCATAGCTTGAGCCCGCCAGCGGCGTGACGAGGTAGTTTCGTCCCTTGGGATAGTACGACCGGAAGACGTTCAGCGCCGAGGCGTCGAACGCTGAGGGATTCCATTTGCATTCGATGGCATCCACCGTGTCGCGGGCGCGCGGGAGGACAAAATCGATTTCATTTCCGGCTTTGTCGCGCCAGTAGCGGGCGGGTGTGTCGGGCAGGTGGCCTTGAAGGTGTTCGAACGTGAGATGTTCCCACAAGCTGCCGCAATCGTCGGGGCGCAGCGTGTCCCAGCCGCGCGCAAAGCTCACGAAACCGGTGTCGAAGCCGTAGAGCTTCGGCTGCTTCACCAGTTCCTTCTGACCGCCCCCGGAGAAGGGCCGCGCGAGCATGATGGCGTGGGTGATCTGGAGCGCTTCGAGGTGGCTTTCCACCGTGGGCCGCGTGATGCCGAGCGCGGCGGCGGTCTTCGTCACCTCGAACTGCCCGCCGCTCTGGCGCAGCAAATACTCGAACAGCGAGTTGAACCGGTTCATGTTGCGGAAGGCGAACAGCCGCTGGATGTCGCGGGCAAAGAACGAATCCATCCACTCGCGATAGAAGGACGGTTTCTTGGTTTCCGCCAGCAGAGCCGGCGGCAGACCCCCGTGCAGCAGCCGCTTCGGCAACGAGACGCCAAAGGCTTTCAGTTCGGTGTTCAGGACCGGCGTGAGATGAATCTGCCGCTTCCGGCCCGTGAGTGTGTCGCGGAATTTCTTGCTCGCCGCGAGCGTCGAGGAACCGGTCGCCAGAATCCGCAGTTTCGGAAACAGGTCGGCCCCGATCTTCAGCACCCGGCTGGGATCGCGGAGCTGGTGGATTTCGTCGAAGACTACGACCGGCTGACGGCAGTTGCGATAGAACAAGGCCGGATCGCGAACCATGTCTTCGGCGGCGGGCAGGTCGCAATTGACGTAGAGAGTTCGCTCATCGCCGAGGTCGCGAGCGAGCGTGGTCTTGCCGGTGCGCCGCACGCCGGACAGCCAGGCGATCGGTGCTTCCTTCCAAGCCGCCTCGATGCGATCGCGCCAAAAGGGTCTGGGAATCATGCTGGCGTAGTATGCGTTTGGTTGGACCAAATGTAAAGTACGCCAGCAGAAACAGAGGGACGAACATTTTATGGAACCGATGAACCCCGGCGATGCCCACGCCGATGCCGACATCGTCCGCCCATCCGACACCAAAAGCCGCGTCCACCGTCTAACTTGGTGCTACCAGCCCGAAGTGCCGACAGGCGGCGAAGACCAGTGGCTTCGCCCAAGGCGGCGTTCCGGCCAGTGCCTCCGCGGGCGGACAGGTCAGTCGCTTTTCGTCGATGGACAGCAGCAGTCGTGGTTCAGGGGCCAGCCCGGCCGCCGGATCCCGCTCCTGCGAATTGTCATACACCCGCAGGGTCGTCACCCAGGGGATCAGACGGATGAGATTGGCATGGCTGCCGGTCCATCGCTTGCGGACGTCGCTTTCGGGGATGTCGTGGCCACCTTTTGCGACGCGAGCGGCGACCCTTCGGAGATGCAATTCCACGCTTTCCAATCCGGCATACCATACATGTCGGGGAGATGGCAGACACCCACTTTCCCCACTTTCGGAGAAGGCGAGTGGCACCGGGCTCTGCTGAGAGGGACTTCAGGGCCTGCGGCTCGATGACGGCGGCGCGCTGCCGGCCTGTGTGGCTGTCGATCTCACCCCATGCTTCCCGGACAGCGGCCGATGCGGATTGAGAATGTGGGAGTCTGCTGCGGTTTCCAGAGCGTCCATTATATTCATAGCCGCCGGTCGGGATCGAAGAGTGGGTGTCTGCCTTTTCTATCCAATATAATTGGTAACAAGGATTACTACTAGGAATTTGACCGCCAGGAAATTGCTTCGAGGGGCGGTGAGGCAGATCATGGGCGCGGGTCATGATGGCGGGTGAGAGGGGGCTTGTCTCCGGATGGGCTTCGGAGCCCAATGAGTCGTTGCCAGGAGTCGATCATGCGATTCCGCTCAGGTGCCCGTCTTGAACGGGTTGAAGACTTTGATTCCGGGGCGGTCGAAGTCCTTTTCGTTTCCGGTCGCGATGGTCAGCCCATACTTCCGTGCTGTCGCGGCGATGTAGCCGTCTTCGACCGGCATCATTCGTCCGGCTTTTTCCAGGAGAATCTCCTGATCGGCCCATGCGTGGGCGACGGAGACGTTGAAGCCGAGAATGCGGCCCTGCATCGCCGCGATGAACCGGGGCAACCATGCCTGGAGTTCGTTGCGGCGCTTCCCCTCCTTGGTCCGAACCCAGTAGGCGAGCTGGGCGATGACGACGGAGCTGGTGTAGCAATGGTTCTTTTCGGCGCGAAGCCAGGCGACGACGCGCGGATCGCCGTTTCTCTTCGCAGCTTGGGAGATCACATCGGTGTCGAGGAGCCAGTTCACAGCTTGCGACGTTTGGGAAATCCGCGACGGCGCGGCGGTATATCGTCCATCTCCTCGGGGCATTCGGCGAGCACGTCGAGCCAGTCCTCCTTGCCGGGAAGGCGTCGGAACACGACCGCATCCTCCTCGGCGTCGAAGATCACATCAAACGCCTCGCCGGGGGAGGCGTCCATCAATCCGGACGGCAGTGTGAGACGGCGTTTCGAGTCGAGCGTCACGATCATGGTGGGAAATTCCCCCAACATGAGGAGAAAGTAAAACGAAACTGCCAGGAATCTGCTTCCGTGGGCGGGCAGGCAGATCACCGGCGCGGGTCATGGGAGATGGCAGACACCCACTTTCCCTACTTTCGGAGAAGAGGGGTGGGGCCGGGCTCTGCCGGGAAGGACGTTTCAGGGCCGGCGGCTCGATGACGGTGGCGCGCTGCCGACCTGTGTGGCGTGTCGATCTCACGCCATGCTTCCCGGACAGCGGCCGATGCGGATTGAGAATGCGGGAGTCGAAATGCGAAAGCAGACACCCCCTCTTGCAATCCGCACCGCGCACCAGCCGCCATCCGAAGATTGTGGGGAGTGCGCCAAACACTTGCCGTGAGCGGCGGGTTGGCCCTTCCGAAAGTGGATGTCCCGACGTGGCCTCCCCACGTGGCCCCTGAGCAGAGGTCAGAGGCCAGAGGTCAGGAATCGGAGGTTGGGAAGAGGCATCCGAAAGTAAAGCAGAACGCCTTGGCATCCGGGAAAAGTTCGGGTATTTTGGGGCATGGAAATCACCTTGGATATTCCCGAGTCCGTGGCCACCTCCTTGAGCCGCGGCGGCGTGGCGGTTCCGCGAGCCGTTTTGGAAGGGTTCGCCGTCGAGGGATACCGGCAGGGCTTACTGACCGCGATGCAGGTGCGTTTGCTCTTGGACCACGGGTCGCGCTGGGAGACGCAGGATTTCCTACGCTCGAGAGAAGCGCTGCGCGGCCTCACTGCCGAGGAGATTCTCGAAGACGCGGCCCTCGCCTCAGCGGCGAGGGCGGGGGCATGATCATCGTCTCCGATGCTTCGCCCTTGTCGGCCCTGGCGGAAATTGGCGAACTGGAATGTCTCCGTCGGCTTTACGGGCAGGTGGTCGTCCCCGAAACCGTGCGATGCGAGTGCTCCCATGTCCGCGCACCCACTGTGCTGGTGCGGATGCTTGCCGTCGGCGATCCGTTGTTCCAGGTGGTACCCGACCCGATCCTGCTGCCCGAGACCGGGAGAGTCGATCCGGGCGAAGCCGCCGCCATCAGCCTCAGGAATGAAAGACACCCATCGAAGCCGGAACCGCCAGCCGCCTGAAATCAGCCAGCCGGCAAGCCGCCGGGTTCCGGCTCGTTGGTTGAATACCTGTCCGTGGAGCAAGGGGAATCGTAGACACCCACTCTTACAATCCGCACCGCGCACCGGCGGTCATCCGGTAATTTTGGAGAATGCAACCAATTATGGAAAGCGCTGCGAGCACCTGCAGTGGGCGGCGGCTTGACTCAACCGAAGGAGCGTGTCCCGATCTGGTGGCCCCGGAGTCAGAAGTCAGAGGTCAGAAGTCAGTGGTCGGAGGTCGGGAAGGTGAATTCGAAAGCGATAACCAAGAACCAGGAACCAGGAACCAGGAACCAGGAACCAGGAACCAGGAACCAAGGAGGCGAATCAGAGACACCCATCAACCACCTGAACCAGCCGCCCATGCCGCTCTACCCTGGCGATGGGAAATGGCAGACACCCACTCTGCGATCCTGCTCGGCGACTATGGATATAATGGAAGTTCTGGAAACCATAGCAGCCCCCCCACATTTCACTCGGCATCAGTCGCTATCCAGAAGGAAGCATGAAGTGAGATCGACACACGCCATGCAGGCCACCAGCGCGCCCGAGTTATCGACCCGCCGGCCCTCGAAACGTCCTTCCCGGTAGCGCCCGGTGCACCCGTCTTCTCTGAAAGCAGGGAAAGTGGGTCTCTGCCTTTGCTTTCGTGCCCGTGTCATGAGCAAGATGAAGGCCGCGTCGCTGGCGGACCTGGTGCGCATGGCCGGGCAGATCCGCGAATCGAACTGGTATTTTTGAACATTGTCCTTTCGGGCAGTCACATCGTCCCCAAGTGCCAATACTCCGGAGCGAAACGATCGTTCATCTTCGCCCACATGGAGCCGCACGGAGCCCGCATCATCGTCATCGTCGATGACGATCGAAGCATGAGTCAGGCG
>CAZYHO010000367.1:0-5315 GCA_964647495.1 uncultured Akkermansia sp.
TCCCACGAGGCGTACAGCGGATGCGTCAACAAACGCATCTGTTTTTCATGAAATAAATTGTCCACGGGAGTGTCGTCTTCGGTAACCAAATGGGAGACATCCGGGCGCGGCACTTCCATCGCCCGGTTCGCTTCCTCCTCTTTCAGGGACGTGATCATGATCCGCCTCACCCTAGGCCGGATGCCCACGCCCGGCAAGCGCCGCGAACCCGAACACAAGCATGCACAGCGACGGCGCGAATCAGGCCGCGCGGCGCCGCCGCAGGGCGAGCGCCAGTCCGGCAGCGACCATCCAGAGCACACCTGGCTCAGGGATGACGGGGACTGTCGGCACGGAGCTGACATCCACCTGCTGCAAGCCATGGCGCGTATATTGATCCTGACGCTCGAGCACGACCGCGCCCGAGTACGGCGTCACCACCTGATGGCGTGCGGCCTTGGCGGCGATGGCATGCGGATCGGGAGCGCCGGCATGAAAGGCGGCCAGCGTTTCGGCGAAAGCCGCATGGCGGGCGAGCTGATCGGACACTTTCACGCCGTCTCCCGGTGGCTCGCCGACGCGGGCGATCCGCAGCCGATCGCGTTCGCCGCCCGCTGCCAACCGGTGGAGGCAGGCGGCCAGACTCGCGGGATCGCCGTCGAGCCGGCCATCCGAGCGCAGGGAAGCGGCGCGATACATTTTCTCCAGCAGCCGGTGCGGGCCGGCCTCGACGGCCACCGCGTAGATCGGGACGCGGCGCAGCGAAAACATCAGCGCCTGTTCCAGAGCGTCCGCGCCCGGGAGTTCGGCAGGCTGCGGGCCGTGCAGCCAGACGAGAGCGGCCGGGTCTGTGGTTTCGCGGGCGGCGGCCAGCGCGGCTTTCAACCCCGGCGTGGCATTCTGCCCGCCGAGGAAATGTCCCTCCGTCAATTCCCGCTCCAGATTCGCGAGAGGCAGCTCCCGCGCGCCGTCATCGGCCGTCAGCCACACGCGGGTCCGGGTCCCGGCCGGAAGCCCCGCGAGCGCGCGAACGACGGCATCGCGATGGCCCAGCAAGCCGGCCGATCCGTCGATCACGACAAAGAGCCGCGAAATCGCCGCATGAGACTCCCTGGTCCACTGAGCGGTGACGAAACGCCCTTCGCCCTCCGCCGCGAGCGCGTCCTCGCACCACAAGATGCCGGCAGGCACGGGAGCGGACCAGCGCAAGTTCGCCTGGGCCAGCGCGGCGTGCGTGAGTTCGGCCTGCCACGTCGCGTTGCCGTTCTCGCCCTTTTCCAGCGATCCCGGAATGCCCGCCGGCGGATCGAACGCCGCGCGGCTCTGCACCCACAGCGCGTGGCGAAGCCCTTCGCTCATGGAAAAATTCCGCTCCAGGAACGACGGCTGCCAGAGCCGCCCAGCGTCGTCGAGCGGCGCGGTCATGCCGAGGCGGATCTTGATGCGACCGCCGTCGGGAGGCACGGGAAAACACTGGACCAGCACGCGGTCCGGGCCGACCTGCGTCACCAGCACCGGATCCCGCCGCTCCACGGTGACCACTTCCCGGTAAGCGGCCTTGACCTGGGCGTTGGCGGCGAAAGCGGCCTCCTGCGGCTCGCCATTGACCCAGAGCGTCAGCCGCGAGACGCACGCCCCGGGTGGCAGCAGCACTTGGCCGCGCGCCTCCTGGTCATTCGGATGAGCGTTGGAGAACTCCATCGTCCATTCGCCATACGCCAGCCGCGGCCCCTCCTCGACGTGCCATTCCAGGCGGGAAACCGCGAGCGCCAGGCCCGGCAGCCGCGCACCCACCGTATCGCCGCCGCGTTCGCCGTCCCACACCCACTGCGTGGCGCGAGCCCGGTCGGCGCGGCCCGTTCCCAGCAAATCCAGCGGCACACGCGACCGGCGCGGCTTCACCTCGTTGAACGCCCTGCCCGTCATCCGGTAAAAAACCAGGCGCGCCTTCTCCGGAGAAATATCGGAGCGGCGCGTCGGCCTGTCGAACCCCAGGGAATTCCCGGAGAGAATCCAGCTCGCGGGATCGCTGTTGTGCAGGCTGGTGATCTGGCTCTCGAAACAGGCGCGGTGCACCATGTCGGACGATCCCCAGCGGCGCAGCGAGCGGATCGCGGGCTCGCTCACCTCAGGATCGTCGGACACCGCGTCCTCCAGCGCGAGGTACGTCCACCAGCGCGGACCTTCCAGCGCCATCAACGCGGCCACGCCCAGCACCACGCCTAGCCACAGGCCCCGCGGTTTTTTCCCCAGGCTCGCCTGCGCGCGCGACAGCCGACGCAGCCCCATCACGCCCGCGATCACGACGAAGAACGGGCTCAGTGTCATCCACGTCAGCGGCCAGAACGGCAGCGCCAGCACGCCCACAAACAACCCTATCAGGGCCACAGGAAGCAGGTTGCCGAAGGCCACCGCATAATAGGCCGCCATGGTCAGCGCAAACCCCGCCCCAGGACGGGCCAGCGCCTGCCAGCGGCCATCCTCGCGTTTCACCGCCGCATACAAAAACCAGAGCGACAACGGAACCAGCGCCACCGCGATCGCATGCCCCGGGCTCGGCAACGGATCGAAAAACGTTCCCGCACACAGTCCGAACAGCGCCTCGGCCGCTACCGTGACCAGCGGCAGAATGACCGCGAAAAACAGGAACACCTTCGGCCAGCGGAAGTGCGCCTCGTCGCGGCTGGCGTGCGTCTGTGTCTGCCGCGGAAAAGGCGGCGAAGTCGGCGGCATTTCCCGTGACGGCGACGACGGCGACGGCGGCACTTCCCTCGAAACCGGCACGGCGCCGGCCGCGGCAGGAACAGCGGGAGCAACGGCGGCGCCGGCAGCGGCGCCCGCCGCCGGCGCGCTCTCCGGGACCTCTGGGTGCAGTGTGCTGACCGGGCGGTCGAGCGCCGCCAGCACGCGGTCGAGGGCGCGGGTATCCGCCGGGGTTTCCCCGCGGCGCGCGAGTTCCTCCTCCACATGCAACCGCCAGTCCCCGGCCACTTCGTCGGGATCGGCGCCATCCAGTGCCTTGAACGTCAAACGGGCGGCCAGCCAGCGCTCGAAGCGCGCTTCAGCCTCGGGAGACCAGGTGAGTGTGGGCATGATATGTGGCGATGGTGGATGGTGGGGGAAATCGGATCTGGATGGCCGGATGCTCCACGCTCATGACGCGCCTCGCGTGGCCGGCGCGGGATCAACGGCGGCCCGCTCGACGGCGCGGGGCGCGCCATTGCTGGCGATCTGGCCGACGGCCGCCGCCAGCGACAGAAAATAATCATTCATGGCCTTGCGGCGCGCCCGCCCGGTGGCGGTCAGCCCGTAAAACCGGCGCGCCGGGCCGCTCGGGGACTCCTCCAGCCGCGTGGTCAACAGCCCCTGCTGCCGCAGCCGCGACAAAAGCGGATAAATCGTCCCTTCCGGCACATCCAGCCCCGGCACACCCGCCAGCCCCTTCACCAGCTCGTAGCCATAACGTTCCTCGTCGCGCAGGGCGTTCAGGATGCACAACTCCAGCACACCCTTCCGCGCCTGCACCGACCAGTTGGCAAGAAAATCATCTTCCATCATGGCACGCTACCTTGCATAGTCTAGTAGAGGTACAACCACCCGGCGCAAGCAAAAAAACGCGTCTACCCCGCCGCCGCCCGCCGGACCGATTCGCCATCCGGTTCCAAAAAACATGTTGCGATCCATTCTCAAGAGCCCCCCCGCACACACAGGGCGACAGACGAATTGCGAGCCGACTGCCCGTAATTCGTATGTCACCCTGCGAGCCAAAAACCATGTTGCGATCAATTCTCAAGATCGGCCGCGACCACCACAGGGCGACAGACACATTGCGAGCCCGCCGCCCCCATGGCTTCATCGCCATCGTCTCCCGCGCGCCTCATGAAAACGCCCTGCCTGCCGCGCCACAGCGGCGCCGCACTTTCCTCCAAGAACACAAATCCCGCTTTGACTTGCCGCCACGCGCCGCGTGGCGTAGAAATCCGCCATGAACCGCGCGCGCCGACAAAAAACCTCGGACTGGCTGGCTGGCGTGTGGATCGTGTTCGCCGGATTGGGTGCGGCAGCCGCGGCCGATGACTGGCCGCAATTCCGGGGACCGGGCGGCCAGGGGTTGAGCGCGGCGACCGGACTGCCGGTGAGCTGGAGCGACACGGAGAATGTCGCCTGGAAAACCCCCTTGCCCGGGCCGGGGACGTCGAGCCCGGTCGTCTGGCAAGGCCGCGTGTATCTGACTTGCCAGACCGGATTCGGGGACGACAGCGGCGGGGAACTGAGCGACTTGAAGCGGCATGTGCTGTGCCTCGATCTGAAGGACGGCCGCCTGTTGTGGAACACCGCGGTGCCGGCCGAAATGCCGGAGCAGGAGACCATCCGCGAGGATCATGGCTATGCATCGAGCACGCTGGCGGTCGATGCGGACCGGATTTATGCGTTTTTCGGGCGCACCGGTGTTCTGGCCTTTGATCACGCGGGAAAACAGGAATGGCAAACCAAGGTCGGCACCGGCTTGAACGGCTGGGGATCGGCCAACTCGCCGGTGCTCCACAGTGACTGGGTTCTCATCAACGCCAGCGTGGAGAGCGAATCGGTCGTCGCTCTGGACCGTAAAACCGGCAGCGAAGTCTGGCGCGCCACCGGCATCAAAGAGTCGTGGCACACGCCGGTCGTCGCCGACAACGGCGGCAAGCCCGAGCTTGTCATCGCCATGATTCAGAGGATCAAAGGACTAAATCCGGCGACCGGCGAGGCGCTCTGGGAATGCGAAAGCGGCATCCCGTGGTACATGTGCCCCACGCCCGCCGTGCAGGGTGACATGACCTATATCATCGGCGGGCGCGGCGGCAACGGGCTCGCCATCCGGCTGGGCGGACGCGGCAACGTGACCGACTCACATGTCGCCTACAAGCTGAACAAGGGATCGAACGTCTCGTCACCGATTTTTCATGACGGCCATCTGTTCTACGCGAACGACAGCCAGGCGATCGCCTACTGCGCCGACGCCAAAACCGGCGAAATCCTCTACGAAGAGCGCTTCAGCCCGGGATTGGGCCAGATCTATGCCTCCCCGATCCTCGCCGACGGAAAAATCTATTACCTCGGCCGTGGCGGGCGCGCCGCCGTGGTCGCCGCCAAACCGGCCTTCGAAATCGTCGGCACCGGCACCCTCGAAAACAACCGCGGCATGTTCAACGCCAGCCCGGCCGTCGCCGGAAACCTCCTCCTGCTCCGCTCAAACAAGGCGCTCTACGCGCTGCAGGCCAGCCATTAGCCAATAGAGTTGGTTCCGCAAAACGCTGCGCTTCCGCCTGAAGGCGGGACTCCAACCCAACGGTTTT
>CAZYHO010000368.1:0-5298 GCA_964647495.1 uncultured Akkermansia sp.
GCCGCGGATATATGCGTAATCACGCATGTATGCAAAAGTTCCGATTCGCCGCGGCTGTCCCGTTGCTGTTCGCCCTTCTGTTCCCGGCGGATCTTCCCGCGGCCGAGGCGGCCAAGGTCCTCAAGGTGAACGGATCGACCACCGTTAATCTGCCAGTGGCGGAGGCGGCGGAAATTCTGCGCAAAGAGAAAGAATTGAAGATCCAGATCGACACGCAGGGCGGATCGGCGGGCGGCATCTCGATGCTCGGCGAAGGACTCGTCCACATCGGGATGTCATCGAAACCGGTGAGCGACGAGGACCGCGCGAAATTTCCGCGCTGCGATTTCCACGCGACGCACATCGGCGAGGATGCGGTGGCCCTGATCGTCTCGAAGGACGTCCGGGACGGCGGCGTGCGCTCGCTGACCAAGGAACAGGTCGCCGCGATTTACGAAGGGCGGATCAAGAACTGGAAGGAGGTGGGCGGCGCGGACCGCCGGATCGCGTTCTTCAACAAGGAGCCGGGGCGCGGCACCTGGGAGGTCTTTGTCCACTGGGTTTACGGCAGCGCGAAAAACGCACCGCCCGTGAATTACCCCGAAGTCGGCGGCAACGAGGAGGCCCGCAACAAGGTGGCCTCCACGCGCGGCGCCCTCTCCCAGCTCAGCGCGTCCTGGGTCGACGGCACCCGCGTCTTCGCGCTCAGCCTCAAGGTCGATGACCGCGACGTGGCGCCGACGAGCGAAAACATCGCCGCCGGCGCCTACCCGCTGAGCCGGCCGCTCTTCGTGCTCACCAACGGAAAACCCCAGGGGGAGGCGGGCACACTCATCGATTTCCTGCTGGGCGAACGCGGCCAGGCGCTCGTGCGCAAGCACGGGTATCTGGCGCTCGACCAGCTCAAGCGGGAGCCGGCCGCCCGCTGAGGCGGCCCCATCGAGCATGATCCGGCGCCGCCGATTCAGTCTGATCCTGTGTGCGAGCTGGGCGTTTTCCGCCGCGGCGCTGGCCGCGGTGCTCGGGCTCGCGGTCCTTTTTGTGATCCAGAGCCTGCCGATCTGGAAGGAAGCGGGATGGGGGTTCGTCACCGGGCGCGAGTGGCACTACCGCCAGCATTTGTTCGGGGCCGCGCCCATGATTTACGGCACGCTGGCCGTCGCGGGCGTGGCGCTCGCCTTCGCCGCCCCGATCGGCATCGGCGCCGCCATCTTCACTTCGGAGTTCCTCCCGCCGCGCCTCCGCCTCGCCGTCAAGCTCACCATCGAACTGCTCGCGGGCGTGCCATCGGTCGTCTACGGCCTGCTCGGCATCCTGATCCTGCGCGAATGGGTCTACGATTGGCTGGAGCCATTCGATCCGTTGAGCGGCGACACGCTGCTCACCGCCGGCCTGCTGCTCGCCGTGATGATTCTGCCGACCGTGATGACGCTCGCCGAGGATGCGTTGCGCGGAGTGCCGGCCGCCCAGCGCGCGGCCGCCCGCGGACTCGGCCTGACCGCCACGGAAACCGTCATTCATGTCGCCCTCCCGCAGGCCGCCTCCGGCATTGTGGCCGCGGTCCTCCTCAGCCTTGGCCGCGCGCTCGGCGAAATGATCGCCGTTTTCCTCGTCGTCGGCCGCCAGGACAACCAGTGGCCCAACCCGATCCATTCGCTGCGCCCGCTCGTCGAAGCCGGCCAGACGCTCTCCAGCAAACTCGGCAGCGCCGAAACGAACATTGCCTACGGCGATCCGTTGCACTGGGCCGCCATGATCGGGCTCGCCCTCATCCTGCTCGCCCTCGTCACCACACTCACCCTGCTGGGAGCCTGGCTGCGCCGGTCAAGCACCCATGCGGCATAAACTCAACGCGCTTCAACTCCATGCGCCGCAAGCTTATCCATCACTTTTTCCGCATTTTCACCGGCCTTTGCGCCGCGCTGGCATGCGGCATTCTCGGCTTCATTGTCTGGGCCATCGTGAGCCGGGGCTGGAGCGCCTTGAACTGGTCGCTGATCAGCGAGCAGATGCGTCTCGCCGGCGCGGAAGGCGGGATTCTCTACAACCTGCTCGGGACACTCATCCTGCTCGCCACCGCCGCCGCCGTCAGCGCGCCCACCGCCACCGCGCTCGCCCTCCTCCACAGCGTCTACCTGCGACACGCGCCCGCCCGCCGCGCCCTCACCCTGACGCTCACCGTGCTCAACGGCGTGCCCAGCATCCTCTTCGGCATCTTCGGTTTCATCGTCTTCGTCCAGTGGCTCGGCTGGGGCAAAAGCTGGCTCGCGGGCGGCCTGCTGCTCGGGTTCATGATTCTGCCCACCGTAACGGTCGCGCTCATGGAACGCATCGCCAGCCTGCCGCGGCGCTACCTGGAAGCCGCCGCGGGCCTCGGTCTCACACAATCCCAAACAGTCCGCACCGTGATCCTGCCGCAGTCGATCGGCGGCCTGGTTACCGGCTCGCTGCTCGGCCTTGCTCGTGCCGCCGGAGAAACGGCGCCTATCATGTTCACAGCCACCATCTTCGCCGGGGTGACACTCCCGCAGGGCATCAAGGAGAACCCCGTCCTCTCGCTCCCCTATCACATCTTCGTCCTCGCCCAGGACAGCTTCGACCCCGCCGTCGCTCCACGCGTCTGGGGCACCGCCGCCGTCCTCCTCGCCGTCGTACTCACCCTGAGCCTCCTCGCCCTGCCCGCCCGCCTGTCGCTGCACGAAGAAGCAGGCGCGTAAAAATCAATCGGGGAGCGCTGAGAATCAACGCTCTCCGATCGAATGCATTTTCACCAAACAGTGTGTGGCGCCTCAATTGGCCGGCTTGGCCTCCGTCTCGGCCGGCAGCGACTTGTTTTTGAGCCAGGCGTACTCTTTCCAGGCTCCTTCGTACAAGCGGACCTTCGGATAGCCCGCGACGTACTTGAGATAGAACCGGAGCAGGCTGCCCTCGCGCGACGTGCCGCAATAGCAGAGCACCTCCTTGTCCGGCGTGATGCCGACCGCTTCCAGATCCGCCTTCACTTCGTCATACGGCCGGAAGGTGTGGGTATTGTCGTCCTGCATGAGACGCGCCCAGTGGAAACTGACGGCGCCGGGGATGTGGCCCTTGCGGACCCACACATCGTCGTCACCGGCGAATTCATTCGGCGGCCGGGCGTCCACCAGCACCACCCCATCCTGGTCTTTTTTCTTGATCACTTCGTCCACCGCGACCGCGATGCCCGGATTCGCCTTCGCGGGGAGCTTGCCGGCCGGGTTGCCGAAATAGTCTTGCGTCACCGGATACCCCGCGGCCTTCCAGGCGGGCAGGCCGCCATCCACGATCCGGATGTCCGTGATCCCGAACTTCTCCAGGACGTAGGCCACCATGCTCGCCGAGAGAATCTCGTCGTTCGGGAGCTTTTCTCCGGTCGCGTAGATGATGTGCGTCCGCCCCGCGGTCGCTCCGGCCCGCGCCAGCAACGACTTCGTCAGATCCGCCGGCAGATACTGCACCGGCACACCGGCGGCCGTGCCGCGCAGCGTGTCGAAATTGATGTGGTGCGCCGACGGGATATGCCCGCGGAAATAATCCTTGTAGCCGCCGCGCGTGTCGAGCACGACAGGCTTGGATCTGGCATCGGCGCTGTCGATGAGTTTCTTCGCCTCCTCGGGCGAGATCACCGCGATTTCGGCCGTCGCGGTCACGGTCAGAGTCAGGCTGGCAGCCGCCAGCAGCGTGGTCAATGTGGCGTTCATGGATGGTTTATATCGTTCGTCGTTCGCTGTCTCGTTCGCTGTCTCGATGGCCCTTCGGCTCAGAAATTGATGACGATATTCGCCTTCAGGGTGACCGAGGCATCGTCCCCGTTGTCGGGGAAATTGCCCCACGCCTCGAAGACAAAGTGCTTGAACACCGGCACCAGCACGCCGGCCGAGTAGAGCCAGGAATCATCCTGCTGCCGGATCCCGTCCGCGCGCAGCGTGAACAGCTCCCTGCCCAGTTCCGCTCCGCCGGGAGGCACGGGCGCCACGGTGTTCTTGCCGTATGTCGCGGGCGCCGCGGGCGCGGGGGCCGGCAGCCGGAACGTCTTGTCGACACCGAAGAAAGGAAGCCCCTCGTCGTCCTGCAGGCCGCATCCGGCGTGCACGCGAAACCAGCCGAGGTCGTGCGAAAGGACGATGTATCCGAACGGATCCCCGCCCCGGTCGCGGTCGTCGCTCGTGAACGTCACGTTCGCCACACCCAGCGCCACCGAAGGCAGCCCCTCGCCGAACGGCACCGCCAGCTTGCCGTGCACCGTCCACGGACCGTCTTCGCCCGGCAGCAGCTTCGCCGCCGTGCCGAATTCGAATCCCGCCGGCCCCAGATCCAGCCCGGTCTTGAAGCCGAAGTTCAGGTCCTCATCCCTGTCGTCTCCAAGCGTCGAAAACGCCTGGAATACAAATGTCCCCTGAGGCGTCGTGTCCGCCGTCGGAATGTTGTTCAATCCGCTGGGCGTCGCCATTGCCGATCCGGCCATCGCCAGGGAACACAGGAGTGCTGTGGTGGTTTTCATATATGCAATTTCATGCATATATTTGACGATTCGGACGGTCAACGCTTTTTTGTTCGTTTTGTCGATGGCCCGCGCGTGGTGGAACCAAACGTCCCGGCGTTCCCGCTTCCTCCGGCTTTTCTTGCCTCCGTGATGCACTCTCCGGTGATCCACATTCAATCGTTGACGGTCACGGCCGGCGAGCGCCGGCTGCTCGAGGACGTGACCCTGGAAATACCGGCGCTCGGGGTGTTCGGCCTGGTCGGCGCGTCGGGGGCGGGCAAGACCACGCTCCTCAAATCGATGAACCGTCTGCTGGATCTGACGCCCGGCGTGCTCGTTCACGGGCAGGTTCTGCTGCGCGGGCAGCCCGTGTATGACGCGGCGGTGAACGTCGACGACCTGCGCACGCGGATCGGCATCCTCTTTCAACAGCCGGTCGTGTTTCCGGCGACGGTCGAGGCGAACGTGCTTTTCGGCGTGCGGCACTCCGGGCGCCACAGCCGGCGCGAGTGGCCGGCGGTCGTCGAGCGCGCGCTGCGGGAAGCGGCGCTGTGGGACGAGGTGCGCGACCGGTTGCGGGCGCCGGCGCATCGGCTGTCGGTCGGGCAGCAGCAGCGGCTTTGCCTGGCGCGCACGCTCGCGATGGAACCGGAAGTCGTATTGATGGACGAACCGACGAGCGCTCTCGACCCGCTGAGCACGGAGGCGATCGAGGCATTGATCCTCAGGCTCAAACAGACACGCACCATCGTGCTCGTCACTCACAATCTGGGCCAGGCCCGCCGCGTTTGCGACCACGCCGCCATCATCGGCGTGCG
>CAZYHO010000369.1:0-5282 GCA_964647495.1 uncultured Akkermansia sp.
GCGGGTCATGGGGGAATCGGCGGCATCGGACCGCCCGCGTTCCTTTACCACAGCCGAGCCGGATGACACACGATTTTGGCCGTGCTTCCATAGTGGACCTGTCCCCCTGCGCGTCCTGAGGTTCCGGCTTACCGCCGGGAACGCCAATGAGGGTTGTCCGCGGACAGGAAGTGGGACAGGGTGCGCGCATGCCTATCCTGACGCCCACTGATTTTTCCGATACCGCCCGCCAGGCCGCCGATGTGGCGGCAGCACTGGCGGCGAAACGCGGCGCCACGGTCCGCCTGATCCACAGTGTCTCTCCGTGGATCGCCTCGTCGGAGGCGGCCGCGGCGGTCGCGCTCGACGAAGTGGCGAGCCAGCAACTCGAGGCGGAAGCCGACCGGCTGCGTGCGGCCGGCGCGAGCGTCGAGCCTGTGGTGCGGCGCGGCACCGCGGGCGGGGAGGTGATCGCCGCGGTGGGCGAGGGATCCATCGAGGCGATCGTGCTGGGATCCGGGGATCCGGCGGCGGGCCACCACTTTGGCGGCAGCGTGGCCGAGCGGGTGGCCGAGGCCGCGCCTGTGCCGACGCTCGTTGTGCGCCGGGCCGCTCCTTTGCAGGCGTGGCTGGCCGGCAAGAGCGCTTTGCGCGTGCTCTGCGCGGTCGACTTTTCACGCACCTCGAACGCGGCGCTGGCGGTGCTGAAAAGCTGGGCGGATCTCGGCGCGCTGGAGATCGAGGCGGTGCATTTCGCACGCCCGGACGATGTGGGCACGCCCGGGGACGGCGTATTCAGTGACGAGCGGCGGACGGCCATCCAGCGCGATGTCTGGCAGCGGTTGCGCGACCGGTTCGGTGACGGCCGCCGGATGACCATTCACGTCTTGCCGGACGACGGCCATGCTCCGGAAGCGATGGCCCGCCTCGCGGCGGAAAGCGGCGCGGATCTGCTTGTCATCGGCACGCGCCAGGCGCACGGCTTGAAGCGGTTGTTCTCGACGTCGTTTTCGCGCGGCGTGCTCACGCATACATCGGCGAATGTGCTGTGCGTGCCGCTGGCGGCGGCGCCGCCCGAAACGCCCGATGTGCCGGCATTCCGGCGCATTCTCGTCGCGGCCAGCCTGGCGGCCGAAGACACGCGGATCCTTCGATACGCCTGCCACCTGGCGGAAGCTCCCGGATCCGCCGTGCACATCGTGCATGTCTGCCCGGTGCCGCTGCCCTCACCCAATCCCATTTACATCGCCGAAACCGGCCTCGAGGCCGGCCTCGAGGCCGAGCAGATGCGCGAAGCGGCCGAGGCGCGGCTCGCGGCGCTCCAGGCGTCCGCCGGCTTGCCCGCCGGGGCGAGCGTGACGACCGAGGCCGTGATCGATTCAAACCCCGGGAGCGCGTTGAGCGAAGCGGCCGGCCGCTTCGGCGCGGATGTGATCTGCATGGGGTCGCGCGGCCAATCGCGCCTGGGCGCCGTGCTGCTCGGATCGGTCGCGCAGGCGGTCATCGCGCAGGCCCACCGGCCGGTGCTCGTCGTGCCGCCGCCGCGCGAGTGACGGTGGCGGCCGGCGCTCACGATTTGAAATCGCGCGTCTGGAACGCGAGCCACCCGACGATGAAGCATGTGGCGTTGACGCCGAGCAGGAACGCGTATTCGCGGACGAGGAGCGGCCAGGGCACCGGCTGCGCGAAGATTTTTATGTAAACCGCCATGTGGTTGAGCAGCGAGTAATCGCGGTACGCGGTGGCGAACGGGAGATTGAGCAGGATCATGTCGGCGATGTTCACCGTGACGGCGAGGATGGCGGCGGTGGCCGGCTTCATCTTGAAACACGAGAACATGAACGCGAGGGACGCCGTGGTCATTGTGCTCAGGGCAAGCAGCGGGAGCGCGACGAGATAGCGCGCGAATCCTTCCCGAAACGAAAACATCTCGAACACACCCTGATCCTGCGCCCAGACAAAAAGGCCGCCTCCCCAGCCGCGGTCGAACGCGCCCGCGGCAAGCGAGGTCAGCCCGATGAATATGATCAGCGCGAATGTGTAGATCGTGCCGGCGCAGTACTTGAGCGCGAGAATGCGCAACCGGCTGACCGGACGGCTCATGAGCAGCCGGAACGACCCTTCCTCCGTTTCCTTGGCCACGATGTCGCCCATGACCAGCGCGAGATAAATGCCGCCCAGGATAAACACGGTCCAACTGATGATGAGCACGGCCATGGTGAGCATCGACCAGTAGTCGCTGAAGTCGAAACCCGCCGATTCGATGAGCCGCTGGAAACGGCGCTGGGCCTGCGGGGTATTGAGGATCCAGACCAGCCCCGCCTCCAGCACGAGAAAGGCCGCAAAGCC
This sequence comes from uncultured Akkermansia sp., assembly GCA_964647495.1. Taxonomy (GTDB): domain Bacteria; phylum Verrucomicrobiota; class Verrucomicrobiia; order Verrucomicrobiales; family V1-33; genus CAJBME01. Next base: position 2,329 of record CAZYHO010000369.1, read on the forward strand.
GATGTAGGTGCGTTTGCGGGCGGACATCTTCACGAGTTCGCCCCAGAGCTGGCGGAGGAAAAACGTCATGCGCTGACTTTCAAATACAGATCCTCCAGTGTTTCCTTGTGCGGCCGGACCTCCCGGACCTTCACGCCCGCCCGCACCGCGGCCGCCACCACCTCCGCGATGTCAAGATCCCGCGGCACCCGCAGGTGCGAGCCGTCCTCGGGCCGCGCGCCGAAAGGAGCCGCCGCCTCGCAGAATCGCGCCCAGTCGTCGACCTCGAACGCCACCTTGCCATCGTCCCGCCGCAGGTCGGTGCCGTCGCCCGTGTAGAGCAGCCGGCCGCGCTTGATGATGGCGAAGCGGTCGCACAACAGCTCGACCTCCGCCAGCAAGTGCGAATTGAACAGGATCGTCATGCCGCGCTCGTCACGCAACCGGCGCACAAAATCCCGGAACTCGCGGATGCCCTCCGGATCCAGGCCATCGGTCGGCTCGTCGAGCAGCAGGACGTCCGGGCTCGGCAGGAGCGCCTGGGCCAGCGCCAGCCGCTGCCTCATCCCGTGGCTGTACGTGCCGACCGGATGCCGGATGCGGTCGGTCAGATTCACCAGGGCGACGACGCGTTCCATTTCCGCGCGGTCGGTGAATCCACTCAACGCGGTGAGGATCTTGAGGTTCTGCCAGCCGCTGAGGTAGTCGTAAAACGCCGGCGCCTCGAAAATCGCCCCCACTTTGCGCAGCGCGCGATTGCGGTCCCGCTGGACCGACACCCCGCCGATGCGCACTTCGCCGGCATCGGGATACACCATGCCCAGCATGCACCCGAGAAGCGTGCTCTTCCCGGCGCCGTTGTGCCCCAGGAGCCCGAGGATTTCGCCGCGCCGCACGGCGAGGCTCACCCCGTCGACCGCCTTCCTGTCGGGTGTGAAACTCTTCGATATGGCGTCGATCTCGACCATGCAACCAGCACATCAGCCGCCCGGGAAGCGCCCGGAAACGGCGCCGCAGTCTGGACGCAGGCGCCCGAAGAGCAAGCCCGGAGAGACCGTGGTTTCCCCAGTGAGCGCCGCAGAAGTTCTGTGGCCTTGTGCGATCAATGCCTTGACGCATGCCTCTCGCATGGCGCCTGGTTTGCCGACGCACGTTTCCCATCCGCCTTCGCGGCCGGGCCGGCGAGCCAAGGCGATGAAGCGCGCGTCGCAGGCGAACCGGATTGGGGACAGACCCCTTGCGCGATCCCTGCGGCCTGGCCTGAGGTTCCGGCTGGCCGCCAGGACTCCAGCTCAAAAGCTGTGCGGAAAATCGTTGCGCTGGAGTCCCGCCTTCAGGCGAAAACGCGAAGCCGTGCCCCGTGAACCGTGCCCCGTGCCCCGTGCCCCAACATTCACACCCTCAGCAGGTGAGCGAGCAGGTTGAGCAGGCCGATGAGGGCGGCGACGAGCACGAACGAGGTGAATATGTGGCGCCGGCGTTCGCGGATGATCGTGCGTTTCTCGAGTTTGCTCAAAGGCCGTTCCGCGGCGCGGTCCGCATGATCGTTCTCCGCGGGCACGAGAACCCGCGCTTCCTCGCGCCGCCGGCGTTCGGCCACGGGCGCCGTGGCGAGAAGTTTTTCAAGCTCGGCGATGCGCGACCGAAGGTCCAGTTCCTCGACATCCACCGACGGCCGCGGCGCGCCCTCGTGCATGACGAGTTTATGGATATACCGGGCCGGAGCGGGTTTGGCGGCGCGACGGGACATAGTGGCGGCAGGACAGCTGAAGGCAGGCGTCAGAGAACAAGACTCAAAACCAGGGCGATAACCCCGAGAACCACAAGCGGCAGCGTGAACGCCAGCCCGCTCGACAACCAGTAGCGGAAATCGTGGGCGCGCCCGGGCATCCCGGCCATCCCCGCATCACCGTCGCGCAGGCAGGATGCCGTCCGCGCGCTCACGCGCTCGAAGTCCGCCCGGGCGTCATTGATCACCGCCAGCGCGTGGTCCGCCTGTTCGACGACCCCCGGCGCGTTCCAGTCTTCGATGACGATCGCCGTCAGCGCGCGGTAGTGGCGCGATATGTCGTCCCGCGCCTGCAACAAGATTTCCAACTGCCGCTGCGCCTCGGCCGACGTGCGCTCCAGCATCACGAGCATCCCGGTCAGCTTTTCATGCAGCTCCGCCCGCCCGCGAGTGTACTCACGCTCCTTCCGCGTGATCTCCTCCAGCTCCACTTTCCGCCGCTCCACCACCCGCGCCTGGTGCTGCAAATGCAACAACTCCTCCTGCGTCCGCGCCAGCCGCTCCTCGAAATCCCCATCTTCGTCGCGTCCCTCTCCGCCATCGGAACCGAGCCGCGTCACCGGCGCCGGCAATACATCACCGTCGAATTCGATCCGGAAATCATCGCTTCCGCGCGGCAAGGCCGCTTTCTCGCGTGGGGAAAGTGTCGACATGAAACAGAAAACGTGGAAACGATAAAGATATATTAATAATCGGTTTTGCTTTATAACTCCAGCACAATCTACGGTTTTTCGAAAAAAAGCCGCAAATTATTGTTCTTATGAACATCTCTGTGTTATTGTGCAGAGTACTGAACATGGAGCGGAAGCGGATGGTGGCCGGCGCAACCTGCCTGGGAGCGCCACAGTCGGCTGCGGCTCGCCGGCCCTGCCGCGGAGCCGATCCAGGATCAGAGTGCCCCGAATTTCTCGGCGTCACACAAGAGCCTCGCACCCATGCCGATACGCACGAGGCCGCAAGCGGCGCTCCCGGGCGCGGCGCTCCGCGGGAAACCACGGCCTTTCAAGCTGGCTCATGATCGGGGCTGGCGGCTCCGGCCGGATTCCCTCTTGCTGCGGGCTGGTCGACGTCGTAGGGGGGCCGGGACATCCAGGCTCCGCCAAATGAAGCATACTCTTTTCCATCCGATTATTGCCGCCTTGGCGTTCACCGGTTCGCTGTCCTCCGGGCGCGCCACGGTGCTGAC
>CAZYHO010000370.1:0-5246 GCA_964647495.1 uncultured Akkermansia sp.
TGTCCGTGTAAAACATATCGCCCTCGGCATTCGGCCCGATCCCGCCCGGGCTGCGCACGCCGGAACACGTCGGGATGATGTCGCCCTCCGGCGTGACGCGGAGGCACCATCCGCGGAATGGCGCCTCCGAAGTGAACGATCCGGTCAGGCACAGCACTGCCCAGATATTGCCGTCCTTGTCGGGCCGCGAGCCGAACGCGTATTCGTGGTAGTCGCCATTGATGCCCCATCCGTCCGACACGGTGTCGAACCGGTCCGCCCGGCCGTCGCCATCGGTGTCGCTCACGCGGTCGACGCCGGGTCGATGCGTGACGAGCAGGCCACCGTCCGGCGCGGTCGCCAGCCCGAGGATTTCGTGCAATCCGCTGGCGAAGAGCGTCCATCGCGGGTTGGGCGCCGGGTCGCATGCGCCTTCGACTACCCAGATTTCCCCGCGCCGCGTCCCGATCGCGAGCCGGCGGTCCGGCAGCAGTTCGATGCCGCCCGGCTCGATCACCTCACCGTCCGGCATCTTCAGCGAAACCAGCGGATAATACAATTCCTCGCGCGCCGGATCGGCGGTGGCGGCGCCCGCGGCAAGACAGAGCAGGGCGAGACATTGGCAGAGCGTTCGGGTCATGGTGAAAATCGGTTTCGGGATTGGTCCTCGGAGCGCGGTCAAAACCATCGGTACGTCACGACGATGCGGCCGCGCCCGCCCTCGAAAACCACCGGCACGACGAGCACCCCGTCGCGCGACACCGGCGGTCCTCCGCCCGCGACTGTGGCTTTCATGCGATCGGAAAGCGACCAGGCGCCGTCCGCATCCGGTTCGGCGGCCACGCCGGCGCCGAGCCGGAAATACAAGTCGTCGACGGCTCCGGGCGCTTCGACCGTCACCGATCGCACCAGGGCGTCGGTGGCCTCGCCCAGCCGCCCGGTCGCGCGCAGCGACTCTTCGATTTCCAGCCCCCCCAGCGCATACCGGAAGACCGGCTCCCCGTGCTCGTCCAGGCGATAACCGCGGAATTGCGCGTGGCGCGCGCGGCCGGTGTCGTCCGGGGACGGCCAGACTGTCTCCGGTCCGAGCCGCGCCAGATCTTCGCCGGCCGGGCGTTCGATGACCGCGAATCCCAGCGGCGCGACGTGCCCTGCGCCGCGGCCGGTCCAGTGGCGGCCGACGTCCAGAAATGCCCCTTTCCACATCAAAGCGACGCGAAGCTGGTCTTGATCGAACGCATAGTTCACCTGCTCCGGCGTGCCGACCGCGATCAACCGCTGGCTGCCGCCGTTCGGCGAAAGGAACCCGCGGTACACGACCGGCCGCCCGTCCTTCGGCGCGAGCACGATCTCCGGCAGCTCCTCGCCAGCCGAGCTGCGCTGCTTCGACAGCCACGTCCTGGAAAACCCCGGGCCGCTCCACGCCAGCGTCAGGCTCTGCTCGCCCGCCTGTTCGAAGTACTCGACGCGCACGCGCCGCTCGCCCGCCGCCAGCCGCAGCCGCTTGCGTTTTTGTGTGTGCGCGTGCACGCCGTCGTTTCGGATGACTTCCTCGTCATCGATGACCAGCCGCGATCCATCGTCCGAGCCGAGGAAAAACGTGTATTCGCCGTCCGCCGGCACCGTGAGCAGTCCGTTGAACACAAGGCCGAAGTGGTCGCGCAGCGGCGTGACGTCGAGGTTGATCAGGCCGCCCTCGACCTCGTCCACGGCCACCTTGTTTTCCGGAGGCAGCGCGAGGAAATCCGGCAGCCTGTCCCAGTCGCCCTTGAAGACCATGCATGTGAGATCGCTCAGGCCTGGAGGCGGCGCCGCGCTGACGACAAGCCGGCCGTTCATGATCATTGCATGGCCAGGGAAAGTGCACACGATGTCCAGCGTCGCCTCGTCCTGCGGCGCCGTGAATGTAAAGCTGGCCGACTTGCCTGGATCTACCATGCCGGAATGGGCGAGCACGCGCGGGTCGTCCGGAATCCACTGCGCGGGAGGCCCCTGGACGCCCATTTCCCAGGCCTTGCGGGCGACGTCCATGAGGATGCCCGATTCTTTCAGCACGACCAGATTGTGCGGGAGCTGGTCCTCGTTGCGCAGCACGATCTCGACCTCCTGGCCGGGATCCACGCGCAGGGTGGACTGATCGTATTTCATCAGACCGGACAGCGTGCGCACCTCGAAGCGGGCCGGATCATCGGCGGCCAGCACGGCGGAACACAGAACGGCCGCGGCGGCCAGGGCGAAGCGAACGGGCATCACGAGATTCATCCGGTGCGCATGCAAGCGCGCCGCCCCCCAAGCCGCAACCTGAGGCTGGCCCGAGGGATTCGCCGTGGACGCCGGCCGCTCACCACCCCGCCATCAACTCGTAGGTGTATCCCTTGAGATACTCCGTCTCGGGGATGCTGGGGATGATCGGATGATCGGCGCGCTGGCCGTGGAAGAAGACCTGACGTAGCGTGCGCCTGGCGTCAGTGGCCGCGTCCACGATCATCAGACGGAAGTCCGAACGCGAGACGTGGTGAGAGCAGGAGAACGTGCTGAGCAGGCCGCCGGGCCGCAGGAGCTTCAGCGCGCGCAGGTGGATTTCCTTGTACCCGCGCAAGGCGTCGCGCAGCGTGCCTTTGTTTCGCGTGAAGCTTGGCGGGTCCAGGATGATCAGGTCGTACAAGCCCGCGGGCTCGGCGGCGGGTTCCTTGCTCTCGCCCGCTTCGGCGCTCGTCGCGGGCTTCTCCGCGGTCTGGTTGAAGGCGCTTTCGGCGGACTTCAGGAAATCGAACACGTTCGCCTCCATGAACGAACACCGGTCCGCCACACCGGAGGCGGCGGCATTCGCCGTGGCCGCCGCCACCACGGCCTCGCTGGCATCCAGGCCGAGCACGGAGGCGGCGCCGGCACGCGCGCAGGCGAGCGCGAATCCACCCTGGTTACAGAAACAATCGAGCACGCGCTTTCCCTTGGCCAGGGAAGCGACCGCGCCATAGTTCTCGAACTGATCGATGTACAACCCTGTCTTCTGGCCGCCCAGGAGATCGACCGTGAAGACACCGTGCGGCGTCACCACGGAAAACGGGGCCGGGGTTTCCCCGTGCAGCACTCCCGTCCGCGGCTCCATCCCCTCCGCGGCCCGGATCGGCGCATCGTTGCGCTCGACGATGCTCGCCGGCGCGCACACCTCGCGCAGCGCCTCCACAATCAAATCGCGCCTCAGGTCCATCGCCAGCGTGAGCGTCTGCACCACGCAGTGCGCCCCGTACCGGTCGACCACCAGGCCGGGCAACCCGTCGCTTTCCGACCACACCATCCGGTACACATCCGCCGGATCCCGCCCCGCCATCAGCCGCTCCCGATACTCGAACGCCCGCCGGACGCGCCGCACAAAAAACTCCCTGTCCAGCTTCTGCCGCCGCCGCGAAAACCGCCGCGCCACGATCTGGCTCTTCGGATTGTAAATCGCCGACCCCAGCGGCTTCCGCTTGTGATCGATCAGACTCACCACCCCGCCCGGCTCAGGCTGGCCGATCGTCTGCTGTACCTCCATCGAGTACACCCATTCATGCCCATGAAACAGCCGGGCTCGCGGCTTGATGATCAATGTCGCCATCGCAAAAATCAGGCACCATCCACCGCCCAGGCCATCCCGCCAGCGAGAACTGTGGGGCTGAAGGGCCTATTATGTGCCTGCAGGTCCCACAAGCCCCACAGGCGCCCCATCACTCCCCCTTCCGCAAATAGTGCGCCTTCAGGTCTATAAAAAACTTCCATGCAATGATGTCGTCTTTCGGCTGGCCGGCGCGGCGGAGGCGGACGTGGACGCCGACCTCCGGGGAGCGCAGCGTGGTGACCGGGCGATAGACGAGCTGGCGTGTTTCCTCGTTGTAGATGGCGGGCACCTCGCCGAATCCGGGCATGCGCATGACGATGCTGGCCGGGTCGACGCCCTCGAGTTTGGAAAGGTCCACGGTGATGACCGGGCGGCGATCGGTCACGGTTTCGTTTTCCGCGGGAGTGACAACGACGAGAGGCTCGGCGGGGGCGCCTTCCTCTTCGGGATTCCCCGCGAGCAAGCGGGCGCCCAGCTCGCCGAGGCCGCCGCCGAAGCTGGTGGCGGCTTTGAAATTGCGGTCGGTGTTGTCGTTGCCGAAGATGATGAACCGTCCGATTTCGGCGAGCGGCGTGTCCCAGGAAGTGCGCACCGGGTTGCAGGTGAAGAGCGCCTCGTAGCCCCAATCGGTCGTGCCGCGCTGCGCCATTTCGGGTGTGTAGTAGCCGCCCGGGTAGGCGTACGTGGTGACTTTGATGCCGAAGCGGTTTTCCAGAAACGCTCTTGACTCGCGGAACTCGGTGTCGAGCCACGCCTGGTAGTCGGCGGCCGGTCCCCTGGCGCGGCGGCGGAACTCCTGCGGAAAGGGATGGGAAACGCTGTGGCTGCCGATGGTCACGCCCTCTTCGATGAGCACCCGGATGTCCTCCGTGGTCAGCGCGCGGCCGCCGCCGTCGACGTAGTTCTTGTACAGAAACAGGGTGTAGGGATAGCCGAATTCGCGCAGCACCGGGTGGGCGAGCGTGCGCGTGCTTTTCCAGCCGTCGTCCACGGTGATGAGGATCGAGGGGTCGGCGATGTCCTTTTCACCGCGCCGCCACGCCAGGTAATGGTCCATCGAGATGACCGGAAGGCGCGCGTCACGCAGCGCCTGCAAGTGCCTGCGGAAGTGCCCGATGTTGATGACCATCGAGTTGGACGACTTGCCCTCGATGAAGTCGTGATAACAAAGGACCGAAACCCGCGCCGACTTCTTTATCTTCAGCTCGTCAGCCTGGGCGTCGAGCGTGGCTTGCTCGGCCTCCCCCACCCCGTCCGCCGGCTCCACCACCTCCTCTTCCACCACTTCCGGCGCCGCATCGGACGCCGCCGACACTGCCGGCGACGAACGCCGGCACCCGGCCGCGCCCGACAACAGGCCCGCCGCCAGAACGATCGCCGCGACTCGCGCGCCTCGAAAACGAATCATTCGGAAATCTAAACGACTTAGCCGCCACAGGCACGAGGAAAGTGCGGGCGGCATCCAGACCTCAGACATCAAAGCGAAGCCCCGGGGTGGGACGCGATCCTCCGGGCGCGTCAGCGGTTGCCGCGTGTACGGGATGGCCCGGTTCCCGATTCTCCCGAGGCGTTCGAGCAGGAGGCGAACGATTTGTTTACACCAGGCATTCGCGCTTCCGTCTCGGGCGTCTTCCGAGAATCGGCGGTCCCCCCTGGCCTCAGACTCGGG
>CAZYHO010000371.1:0-5231 GCA_964647495.1 uncultured Akkermansia sp.
TGAAACAACGCGGCCTGCTCGACGACACGCTCGTCATCTGGGGCGGCGAATTCGGCCGCACCCCGTTCATCCAGGGAAATCTCGATGACCGCAAACGCTGGGGACGCGACCACCATCCCTATGCCTTCACCTCATGGCTCGCCGGCGGCGGCGTCAAGCCCGGGCTGTCATACGGCGAATCCGACGACCTCGGCATGAACGTGGCGCGCGACCCGGTCCACGTCCACGATCTCCAGGCGACCCTCCTGCACCTGCTCGGGTTCGACCACGAAAAACTCACCTACCGGTTCCAGGGACGCGATTTCCGCCTCACCGACGTGCACGGCCACGTCGTCCACGAGATCCTGGCGTGAGCGAGGACGTCGAAAACGCCATCCGTCCTGCCGCCCCCGGCAAAAAGAACCTCTTCATCGAAGCCGGCCGTCACCGTCGCCGGCACATCGACCCCTTTAACTCTACTTTGCCGTATTCCGGTGTGCGGACTGGGTACAGACCCCTTGTGCGATCCTCAAGTTTCGCGCCCGACTGAAGGCGGTACTCCAACTGAAAAGCTGTGCGAAACAACGTTGGGTTGGAGTCCCGCCTTCAGGCGGAAACGCGAAGCCGAGTGCGGAACGGCGTGTGCCGCACCGCCAGGGCCAACGGTCCGGCCCTATACCAGCCTGGGGCATCGCCCCAGGATTGGCCGCCACACAATAGTCAAGGGCTGAAAGCCCGCCCTGTCATTCAATCACCGTTGGAGAGGATCACACTGTCGATCGTGTGCCTCACGAATGTTGAAGTGGAAAGGGCACGAACACGGATAGGCCGGGCTTTCAGCCCTCATCGATCGGGGGCTCAAAATCCTGGGGCGATGCCCCAGGCTGAAATATAACCGGGCCGTTGGCCCTGCGGCAGGAGTGGGGTCAGACCTCTTGTGCGATCCCCGGATGAGGGCTGTGAGCGACGATGTTCTCTACACCACACGGCTTCGCGGCTTGGCCTGAGGTTCCGACTTGCCGCCGGTACCAACGGACTTGTGCGGAAAACCGTTGGGGTCACGTCCCGCCTTTAGTTCCAATATCAACCACTTCATGCGGCAGTCTTTTTACTCGCCACCGAGGCCCACAGAGTCCTCAATTTTTCATGCGATTTAAAACCCAGGCGTTGGTATAGATGGAATATTTTGTGCAGGGGCGTTATTAACAAGCCGACGACCTCGTTCATTGAGATTGTTTGTTCTGTTGCGCTCTTCCCATCTCAATCTACCCTTTCGCGCCGCATCGTCACATTAATAATACGTATAGACATAGTTGTAGGTCAGGGAGGGTGAGGATACGGTCGGGCTTGTCGCCGGTCACTTGAAAATTCGCCACTTTGGGAGGTTGGGAGGAATAGGCGATGGATGGGGTGAAGGCAAGGGGGTGTGAGCGTCCTTTGGAGTGCGGAGACATGTCTCCGCTTTCCGTCGGGGCGACATGTCGCCCCGATTCAAAGCGCGGACATGTCCGCGCACTCCAGGTCGCTGCGCACATGCAGGCCCATTATAGACAGATTAAAATGCACAATCTCCACGGGCAGGCGAGACGTCTGCCTGCCGCACAGCCTGGAAGGCTGCGTTCCCGGCACGGGGCAGGGGACATAGGGTTCGGTGGGTTTGGTGTGGGGAGAGGGACGCTCGGTGCGGCCGGCAAGATGCCGGCCGCTGGAGTTTGTGCATTTTAAGCGGCGGCGGCGGTACTCCAACTCAACGTGTTCCGCACAGGTTTTGAGTTGGAGATGATGTCTCGAATGACCGTCCAAGAGCCTTCGGCTGCTCATTGGTGAACGATATTCCTCCCCTCAAATGTACAAACTCCAGGCGGCCGGCACGATGCGGGCTGCGGCGGGCGGGACGCGCCGCCTTACCCGGGAACTGGAATGGTTTGTTGCGGGGTTGGGGTGTGGGAAATGGGGGTTACGCGATCCAGACGTCCGTTGGGGATGGGTCTGTGCGCTGGCCGTGCTGTCGGGCGAGGTTGGCGGTGTGTTGGGCGCTCATCCTTCGCGAATCAAAGATTGCCTGAGTGGCGGTTACGGTGGCGGCGGCGTTGACGCGTGGAAATGGGGCGGCACAATGGGCGCTGATGTCAACAAATCGGGCGATGATTTCTCGCCGGGCGGCTCGCTGCGCGGTCCTGGTGGCTGTGACGGGGCTTGCCGTGGCGGCGGGTTCGGTGTGGGCGGCTTCCCCGAGCCTGCGCAATGTCGTGCCACGCGGGGCGCAGCGCGGCACGGAGGTCGAGTTCACGCTGCGTGGCGAGCGGCTGGCGGACGTGGAAGAGGCGATCTTGAATCGTCCCGGCGTGGAGGTGCGCGGCCTGGCGCCGGCGGAGGACGGAAAGACGGTGAAGCTGACGCTGGCGCTGGCGCCCGATTGCGCGCTGGGCGAGCACTATGTGCGGCTGCGGGCGCGGAGCGGGCTGAGCGAGGTGAAGACGTTTTGGGTCGGGCAGTTTCCCACGGTGGCGGAGAAGGAGCCGAACACGGATTTCGAGGCGCCGCAGCCGGTGCCGATGAATTCGACGGTCGAGGGCGTGGCGGAAAACGAAGATGTGGACTATTTCGCGGTCGAGCTGAAGAAAGGTCAGCGGCTGACGGCGGAGGTGGAAGGGTTGCGGCTGGGCGGAGGGTTCTGGGATCCGTACGTGGCGATCCTGGATGGTAAACGATTCGAGCTGGCCGCGGCGGATGACACGCCGCTGCTGGCGCAGGACACGTTCGTCCAGATCGTGGCGCCGGAGGATGGCGTGTACGTCGTCGAGGTGAGGGACAGTTCGTACGTGGGCAATGGCCGGTGCCGGTACCGGCTGCATCTCGGAAGCCTGCCGCGGCCGATGATCGTGTACCCGGCGGGTGGACGCGCCGGATCGCAAGTGGAGGTGACATTCATCGGGGACGCCGGCGGGCCGATGACGCGGACGGTCGAGCTGCCGGCCGCGGAAAGCGCGAAGTGGGGTGTTTTCGCCGAGGCGGACGGAGTGAGCGCGGCCTCGCCGAACTGGATGCGCGTTTCGGCGTTCGACAACGTCCTGGAGGCGGAGCCGAACGACGATTTCGCCCAGGCGACACCTGCGCCGGGCGGCCTGCCGAGGGCCTTCAACGGCATCATCGAAAAGCCGGGTGACGTCGACCGGTTCCGGTTCGAGGCGAAAAAAGACGAGTCGTTTTCTTTCATCGCGCATGCGAAGTCGATCCGGTCGCCGCTGGATCCTGTGATGCAGATATTCAAGGCGAGCGACCACGCGCACCTGGCGAGCAACGACGACGCGATCGGGCCGGATGCGAAGATCGATTTCAAGGCGCCGGAGGACGGCGAGTACGTGCTGGTGATATTCGATCACCTGCGCGCGGGCGGGCCGGACTTCGTGTATCGCGTCGAGGCGGCGGCGGCGGTGGCTTCGCTCACGCTGAACATTCCGCAGTTCGCGCGCAACGACTACCAGTCGCGCCAGATGATGCCCGTGCCGCGCGGGAATCGCGTGGCGGCGTTGATCAATGGCAACCGTGTGAATTTCGGCGGGGACCTGGCGTTCGAGGCCGAAGGGTTGCCGGCCGGTGTGACGCTGATTTCGGAAGTGATGCCGCAGAGCAGCGGCGGCGGGTATCCGGTGGTGTTCGCGGCGGCGGCCGATGCGCCGCTGGGTGGCACGCTGGCCGACGTCGGCGCGCGCCCGACCGATCCGAACCTCAAGCATTTGCGCGGGGGGTTCGTCCAGCAGCTCGATCTGATGATGGGCGAGCCTAACAACACGACGTACTACAGCAGCACCATCGAAAAAATGGCGGTGGCGGTGGTCGAGGAGGTGCCGTTCGCCATCGATGTCGACGCTCCGGTGGTGCCGCTGGTTCACAATGGCACGTTGAACCTGCCTGTGCGGGCGACGCGGAAAGAGGGATTCAACGCGCCGATCACCGTGCGCATGATGTATCTGCCGCCGAATGTCGGCGCGCAGCCGACGATCACGATTCCCGAAGGTCAGTCGGAGGCGGTGTACACGCTCAACGCGAACGGGAACGCGGAGGTCAGGACCTGGCACTTTGCCGTGATGGGCGAGGGCGACGCCGGGCAGGGGACGCACCTGGCAAGCAGCGGCCTGATTCCGGTGCGGATCGCCGCGCCGTATCTCGCGATGAAAATCGAGATGGCGGCCATCGAGCAGGGGAAAGCCGGGGAAGTGGTGGCGAAGATCGAGCATGCGCAGCCGTTCGAGGGCAAAGCCAGGGTGGTGCTGCAGGGATTGCCGGCCCAGGCGGAGGCGCCGGCCGTCGAGATCACGAAAGACCAGACGGAGATCCACTTTCCGGTGACCACCACCGGGGAGACGCCGGCCGGGCGGCACAAGCAGCTTTTCGCGTATATCGAAGTGCCTGAAGCCGGCGCGGTGATTCCGCATAACGTCGGGCAGGGCGGTGTGTTGCGCATCGATCCGCCGCCACCCGCGCCTGCCACGCCGGCTCCGGAAGTCGCCACGGCCGAGGCCGCCCAGGAGCCCGCCGCTCCCGAGGCGCCCCCGGAGAAGCCGTTGAGCCGCCTGGAGAAGCTGCGCCTGGAGGCGAAGCAGGCGTTGCAGCAGTGAGGGGGCAGGAGGGGGCATCCGAACGCCGAAGGCTCTTGGACTGCGGCGAAAATCGCCGCTCTGCCCGGATGGTTCACTCCCCGCAGGACCGCTCGCTCAGTGGGAAGAGAACCCGATCCCGAGGCGGAATCGACAAGGGGTCTGTCCCCAATCCTCCAGGGCCAACGGCCCGGCTCTATTTCAGCCTGGGGCATCGCCCCAGGATTTGGAGCCTCTTTAACATGAGGGCTGAAAGCCCGGTCCATCCTCGATTGTGCGCCTGCCACTGTAATCTTCGTGGTCCACTCGATCACCGATATCCTCCTTTCCATCGATGACCGAATAATAGGACGGGCTTTCAGCCCTTTCCTGGTGTGTGGCGGCCATTCCTGGGGCGATGCCCCAGGCTGGTATAGGGCCGGGCCGGTGGCCCTGGGGGTGCGCACACGTCGTTCGGCGCCAAGTTCCGCCTTGCCGACTGAAGGCGGGACTTTCACCCGTTGCCGAACGCCGAAGGCTCCTGGACTTCTGCAGAGTCCTGGAATGCGACGCTCCCAGGAAAGCCTTCGCCTCCCTGAGCTTGCTCATGATCGGGGCGACTCAAGCGATGGCCTGGAAGAACTCGCCTTGGCCGCTGAGGAAGTGCACGATGTT